>NZ_PEAZ01000012.1:0-108867 GCF_002734245.1 Sphingobacterium sp. 1.A.4 | reverse complement strand
CAACGACCTGCTTGAGTGTTTTCATGTTAATTTTTTGATGTGAAACTGAAAAATCAATAGTGAAACTTCCCTTGGACTTGTCTCCTTATGGATATTCAAGCTGGACTGTAATTCCGCCTTACATTCTGTTCTGTCTTAGGAAGCGAAAAAGAGGAAGGCCATCTCTAAAAATCAGTATGCTAAAAAAGCTACTAAGACAGCCCTAGGCTCTCCCTCTTTTCACTAAATACAGCAAATCTATAAAACAAAAAATGTCTCCTACATTTGCTTGACACAAACATAGGAGACAGCCTCTTTTTATTTGTTCAATTATTTCAGCCACCTTCTTTTCATCACTATAAAAGATGTCTTCATCCATACCCACCAGTGCTGGATTATGGAAAGTCATGGTAGATTTCTGGGTTATTTTTGCAGATGCATGAACACTCTTGGCACCTGTTTTTTCCAGGATAGTTTTAACGTTTGAAAAAGTTACCCCAGCACCTGGCATAATTTCAATCCTTCCAGCCGCTTGCTCCACAAGTTCACGAATAAGCTCAATTCCGTCCTCTGCACTATTCTTTTGACCAGAGGTCAATATTCTATTGCATCCTAACTCAATGATATCTTCTAAGGCTTCCTTTGGATCTCTACATCGATCAAATGCTCGATGGAATACCACCTCCATTGGACGAGCTAAATCTACCAACTCTTGCATCCTTACTTTGTCAACATCTCCCGAAGGTAAAAGGATGCCCAGGACCACACCGTTACAATTTAAGGATTTACAGATCAGAATATCTTCCTTCATCTCTTCAAATTCCTCCTCATTATATACGAAATCTCCTGACCTTGGTCGTATCAACACATGTACAGCAATGTCTAATGTTTCTCTTGTCAATTTTATCAAGCCAAAAGAAGGTGTTGTACCACCATTTTCAAGGTTTTGACATAATTCTATCCGACTTGCTCCAGCGGATTGCGCTTGCTTGGCAGAATAAAAAGAGTTGGCACAAATCTCCAGTTTATAACCATTAATTTCCTTTTCCATCATAAATCAAAGATATTTAATTTGTTGGGCAGAATTAATTTTAATATTTAAGTGACAAACAATCAACCACTTATTAAAAACAAAACAGTACATTTAATTGTTGAATTATTTGCGAGCATCAAAAACCCCCTTGTTATGCCACTTATTTCAAGACAAAAGCAGGTTCAGATTCATCTTTCTACCATGTATGATTCTTTATTGAATAGTGTTGAAAAAATGAAGAAGGACCTTCAATCCCATCGGTACCAATATGAGGAAGCCTGTAGCTTACACATAGATTCTGGTTTCAAACATGAAAAACTTTGGTTATCTGCAGATGAAAAGTACCAGCAAAAATTCGTGGAATTTGAGACACATTGTTTTCTGCTGGATATTTTATCAGAATATCGGAATGAGGAAGGAAATTTCATCCACTTGGAAGAGATCAGTCTAACCTTGGAATCATTGATCCATCAATATGAAAACCAAGAGGCCTATGAAATATGCGCCATCATCAAAAAATGGCTGGATCATATTGCCAATAAATTTCGGACAACCTGAACTGTTTAAACCGACCTTATTTTAGCTCAATCCAAGGCGCATTTTTTTTCACCCAATCCGTTACTGCCAATGGCACGTCAGAGCAAAGGTAATCTGCACCTAAGGATAGCCCTAAAAGGAAATCATCAACAGATCTTCCTGGCCATAAGGTAATGGTCATCCCTTGCTTTTTAGCTGCAGTAACCATATTGCGCGTACTCATTTCCACGCGTGCCCCAATCCTTTTTACCCCCAATTCTTTTGCCTCATCAATTAACTTCTGTGATAAACCTTCTGATTTAATCAGCAGAAGATCCACATCAGGATAAGTCGTATTCAAATATTTCAAGGGTCGCTTATCAGAGGATGTCAATAAGTATTCAGAATCCTTTGGTCTATTGCTGTATACACGGTTATATAGTTCATCACAATATTGATGAAGGACCTTTTCTTCGTAAACCGGCTTATTAGTTTTCATTTCGAATTCGATATAAACCCCAGGTTTATCTGAAAAATACTGTACCACCTCCGCTAAGGTTGGCATCTCATTTCCCTTTTTTGTTCGCAATTTCTTGAATTCAGCCAAGGTAACATCTTCTACCCCACCTTTTATCCCCACAATACGTTCAAAATTATCATCATGAAAGATAACCAATTTGCCATCCTTCGTTCTTCTGATGTCCGTCTCAAAGCCCCTCATCCCCTTTTCATAGGACTCCTTAAATGCCGACATGGTATTCTCGTCCAATTCGTGGGCAGCTGCCCTATGGGCAAATAATTTGACGGCAGCTTGTTGGCCAAACGCTGCGATGGAAAACACCATACAGATACACATCAATAAAAATTGCCTGATAAACGATGGTTGAAGTAAGAAGTGCTGTTGTAATTTCATTATATACAGTTTAGGTTAAAAAGAAAAGCAAAAATAATTCTTGCCTATGGTTATTTAAGGTAATTTAAGAAAATTAATAAAAATATAACATAGCAATCTCATAAAGATTAAGACATTACCCTTAAACAATCAGCGCCTTTAGGAGGGCTCCTAAAGACGCTGAATAGATTATTTAACAGTAAACATCAGACAATATGAAACATCATTGTCCTTAAGGGGTATAAACTACTTAGTGTGAAAAAAGAGGTTTCTCTAACCTAGCGATTGGATGATAGCCTGTAAAATCAAAATCTGTGGAAATGTATCCTTCTTTAACGGGCTGTTCCTTCACCAAATCAGTGGTTAGGTATTTTTTATTATCATCAGATAAAACAGTCACCACAACTGCATTATCCCCCATTTCTTCCTTTAATTTGATAGCACCGATTACATTGGCTCCGGATGAAATACCTACGGCCAATCCTAATTGCTGTGCTAATTTTTGAGCCATGATGATAGAATCACCATCTGACGCGCAGATTACTGAATCCAGATTCTCCAATTTTACGATCGCAGGAATAAATTCATCAGAAATCCCTTGGATACGGTGTGCTCCTACCTTATAACCAGTGGTCAAGGTTGGACTTTCCTGTGGTTCCAATGGATGGATCCTTACAGCTGGATTATAATTTTTCAATTGCTTTCCTACGCCCATTACGGTACCACCCGTACCTACACCAGCTACAAATGCATCTGCTGTAAGGCCGATGGAAGCTAATTGTAGCGCGATCTCTTTTCCTGTAGTCAATTCATGTGCCTCGGCATTGAAAAGGTTCTCAAACTGTCTCGGTAAAAAGACACCACCTTGTGCAGCAAGGTCTTCACTGATTTTGATGCTACCCAAGAAACCACCTTCCTCTTTGCTCACCAATTGGATATCTGCACCCATACTTTTGATGATATCGATACGCTCTTTGGACAACCAATTTGGCATAATGATTTTTACCTGATGGCCCAATGCTTTACCAATAGCAGAAAATGCAATACCTGTATTACCGCTGGTGGCTTCTACAATCATATCTTCCGGACGGATTTGGCAATTTGCGTAAGCTTTATAAAGAATATACAATGCCATACGATCCTTGATACTTCCAGTTAGATTGTAGTTTTCACATTTAACATAGATTTTTCCAGGTTTACCTTTATAAGTATATTGCAATTCCAACATAGGGGTATTTCCTACCAAGCACCAAAGGTGATTGAAACGGCTATCCAACTCTGGAGACAAACATTTGCTAACTGTAGCTTCCTCTGCGATCATATCTGTTTTGTTTGTGATTAAAATAGGTTATAAATATTTTACTCTGCAAAATTGCTAATTAACCAAAATATATTCAATTGGATTACATCATTTCAATAAATTTTATCGAAACATACACCATTTTCCATATATTTTTCAGAATTTAATGTTTAAATTTGGTAACAACGAGAAAATCAACGTTATGGAGCTTGACCCTACAGACATCAAATTATTAAAGATCCTTCAGGAGGATGCCACCTTGAGCAACAAAGAAATTTCCCTAAAACTGCACAAATCTATTGCAGCCGTTCATGAGCGGATAAAAAAACTCAAAAATGCGGGTTATATCAAACGAACGGTTGCCATATTAGATCGGCAAAAGATTGGCATCGGTTTGATTTCCTTTTCACAGGTTTTCCTAAAGGCGCATACTTTTGAGGTGCTAAATGAATTCGAAAAAGAGGTTTCTAAATTCCCAGAGGTTATGGAATGTTATCAAATGGCGGGATCTTACGATTTTATGCTGCGCATCGCAACGAAAGATATGGATGCCTACCACCAATTCCTTAGGAATAAACTGGCGGTTCTACCGCAGGTAAATACGGTACAGACTTATTTTGTACTTTCAGAAACTAAGAGTGAGACGGCTTATTCTTTTTAAAACTGTCCTATAAAGAAACCATCGATAGGACACCCTTAACTTTATATATCGCTTTTACATGGTCAGGATCCAAGAACAATTCATCATAGCCTTCCACATTCTTGGCCAATAAGCGCCATTGTTTATCATTTCCTCCCCGCACGAACCGGACAACATTCATCTTTTCGGAGATGATCAGATAAATATCACCAAATACAACCGCATCCTTATCCACTTCCTTGACAAAAACCACACTGCCATGCTCAATCTCCGGTTGCATCGCCTCTCCTTGGTTCACAAAGGCAAAATCACTACCTGACAAAAGTGGGATTTCAAGCTCATAGGCCACTGGCATATTGGACAGATCCGTATCAAACGCATCCAAACTAATGTTAAACAAAGGTATCTTGGTATTGGTTACAGGTTCCACTTCCTTGCCCATTGTCCCTTCTCCTGTCAGTAACCATGCTTCATTGATATCGGGAAACCTTTCTGTAATGATTCCTGCCAGGTTTTTACTAATGGCATAATTACCTTTTTTTATCTGATATAAACGCTCTGCCCTACTAAGACCTATTTCCTTAGCAAAAGAATTCACATTTAAACCCAAATATTGTATTACCTGTTCCAAGCGATCCCAATTATTCATCTTATGGTTTTATTTCAATTTTTATATACAATGTCTTACTGAATAGATCCTCTAACAGCCATACATTATACACAAAAGTAAGACCAAAACCGTAAAAAAAGAAATTTTTATTTCATCACACAATATTTTATTGGTGAATACAATTTTTTATTGTACGTTTGCAATGTTATTAACCAAGAGCATTAGCTATTGTATAAAAATTACAGACCATTATTATTATCCAGCAACATGAGCAATAGTAACAACAAAGTACTGGAGCAAGCGAACAATGAGAAAGTCAGTGAGATTACAACACTGGATATAATTAATCTTATATCCTTAAAAAATATTAAAATAAAAGATTTAAACTTTGTTAAAGACCATATTACTATTCAAAAATCAAAAACGACGACCACCTATGAAATCAGCGTCCAGGACGTTGACAACAAGACCTACTCCCTCACTTTGGAGCTAAAAACTTACACGTAATAAAAAAATTAAAAAAAATTTGTGAATACAATATTATATTGTAATTTTACTAAACAATTAATTAAGTATTGCAATATTTAAATTCATCGTATCAATTTCAATAAGTAAATATGAAAATTACAACTCTATCCAAATTAGCCCTAGTCATTGCGATCAGTAGCTCAGTGATGCTAGAAGGCTGTAAGAAGTATGATGACGACATCACACGACTTCAACAGGGGATTGATCAGAACAAATCTGACATTGCCTCTTTAAAATCTCAGTTAACTTCATTAGGCTCAACCAACGTTGTTGAATCTGTAACTTCCATTGCAGGTGGTTTCAAAATCACGTTCAAGAAAGCAGACGGAACAACCTTTACCTACGACATCGTCAATGGCGCTAAAGGTGCGGATGGTGCAGCAGGAAAAGACGGTGCAGCAGGAACCATGTGGAAGATTGATCCAACCACGTTTATGTGGCAATCATCCAATGATGGCGGTAAAACTTGGACCAACACAACCATTAAAGCACAAGGTACGAACGGTACTAACGGAACTAATGGTACAGATGGTAAAGATGCCAAATTGGAGATCAAATCAGTTGGTGGCAAATATTTCTGGTTCATCAATGATGTGAACACCAATGTGGCAGCTTCTACAGGTGATGTTACTTTCGTTAAAACTGCTGGTGGTTATAATGTAGCGATTACCGATTCAACGGGTGCTGTAGTTGACAATGTGTTCTTGGCAACCGAAGCGATCGCTGTTTCATCTATGAGCCTGGTTCCAGAATTTACGAACAGTAATTCGGCAGTAGTTTTCTTCCCACGTATCGTAGATAACAACGGGTTGAGAAATACAGTATTACAAGGTTATGCAAAAATCAAATACAATTTGAACCCATTTGGTGTTGCTGTTGCAAACTACGATGCAAATGGTCTATTGGTTTCTACTGCAGATAAGGTTCAATTCCGTTCTTCTGGTGAAACACCAAGTTCAAATTTCGTATCTGGTGGAGCTTCCGTAAAATCATTTGGCGATATCGTAGTTAAATACAAACCAACAAATGCGAACTCGGTATTCCCACATGCTGGTGATAATGAAGATTTGATGATCGCTTTACAGATCAAAAACAATAAAGCGGCATCAAATCAGCAATATGTTGCTTCTGAGTACGAATTAGCGAAAGAAGAAATCGTTGAAAGAGACGAGACAACCATCGAGAAATCCAACAGAAACACTTCTGCAACTGGCGATAAGGTTACCTTATTAAATGGTGTTAACCCTTCATTCAATGGTAGCTCATTCACAGACGCTGGTGCAGGAAGTCAATCATTGGCATTCACAAAAGCTTTGGCAGACGCTAGATCAACTTCTAACTTCAGTCTACACTTCAAAAACGATGCAACTACTAACCTAGACAACAATACTGCCTATGTTGGTGGAACGATTTTGGACGAGAAATTGAATGGTTTCTATGCTCGTACGCAAATCGGCAACAAAGTAGTATCCATGGACGATCATGGTTTGGATGATTACAACTTACGTTATGATCTAGATCATTATGCTCCAACTGCACAAGAAAGAGATTGGATTACATTAGACCCAGTTACAGGTAAGATCTCGGTTAAAATTTCTACTAACAATGGAAATGTGTACAACTCTGCAGCTGTGAACAATTTTGTGGTTATCCGCGTAAGAATGTTCCCTGCACAAAGCACAACGAATGCAATTGCTGAACGTTTCATCAAAGTTAATTTTGTTCAGGATGCAGCGGTTCCAGTAGCGGTTAATGGAGTAGTTTCTCATGATGTTATTGCTACAGGAGTTGTTAAAGCAATTTCTTGGAGTACACCATTGACATTAGATGCAGCATACAACAAAACGCAAAAAACTGCTTCAGACTTCCACCAAGTATATACCTTCACACCTAGCGCAGGTAACCCAGCTGGAATTACATTCGATGCAGCAAGCATGAACAACCCAGTACAAGGTTCTCCTCGTAACTTGAACATTGCGAACACCGTAATGCCAGGTACTTACACCATGAAAGGTACTTACAACTCATCGATCTCTAGCGATCCAGTGGTACAGGTTACAGTTACTGTTACAGTTACAGGTACTAAAATCACGAACATCAGCAAACGTGCTCCATTCTGGGATTCAGGATTGAATTACGGTATCATCAATGGTAAATTAGTTGGAGGAACTTGGAAATTACAAGCAGATCTTTGGGATTACTGGATCGAATCTACTGTAACCGCAGCAGATAAACCAGCGACTACCTACGATTTCACCATCATCGATCCATTAACAGGATTCACTATCGCATCTGGCAGCGAAGTAGTACTTAACGAAGCTCTATTAGCCGCTCGTAACAAAGTGAACAATGGCAATGTAACCTTACGTGTAACTAGAAGAGTAAACGGCGTGGTATACGAAGTTTCTCAACCAACGTTCCCAGTAAGATTCATTAATCCTGTGAAACCAATTGCTACGAAAACTCCTTACAAAGAGTTCAAGGACAAAGAGGTTTCTGGAACCAACACTTCAACAGTTGATGCTAGAAGATTGATCAAGTTAACAGACTTCAACAACGTTACCTTGTTTGATTTCAACAACAACCCTGCAACCAACGTATTCAACGCTCAATTAGCTGGATATTATGGTCTATCAGGTGTAAATGCTGCGTTCGATGTATCTAACATTACATTCATCCAAGCAGAAAATGCATCAGGTACTGTTGTTCCACTTCAATCAGGTGCTAGAGCAGTTGTAAATGGAAACGACCTAGTTTGGGAAAACTTAGGTGCTAACCTACAACAACCAATCTACTTGGTTTACGAAGTGAAAGTAACTAACAAATTCAACATCGGTGATGTAGCACCTACAAAAGGTGAAGTAATCACTAGAGTGAAAATTAAAGTTAATCCGAACTTATAGTAATTAGGTTGAATAAATAGTTTAAAACTCGAAGGGCGGCAGGTTATGCCGCCCTTTTTTAAACCCTCTACATATGGAAAATGATGTCTTTAACACGATAATCTGTTTAAATGTTTGTTTGGTATTATTTGCCATTACTTCTTGTATCTTTATCCTAGCCAAGAAAAGATTATGAACTAGTCCAATCCAATTAAAACCATTAGCTATGAAGTTCCTATCCAATTATCTATTCCTGCTCTTTTTTATTTTTCTAGGTTGTACCGAGAAAAAACCATTAATCGAAGAAGAGAAATTCAGGACTGTAGTGATCTATATTGCTGCAGACAACAATCTCAACCAAGAGGCTTATAAAAACATTGCACAGATGGAAAAAGCTTTTGAGGTAGAGAACAGCAATCTGATCATTTATACCAAACTTCCGAATACTGCTCCTGCATTGTATAGAATCCCGAGCATAAAGGAATCAAAAAATGGAAGGATAAAAATTAAGGAATATCCCAACCACAATTCCTCGGATCCTAACACGTTGAAAACAGTCATGGAGGATGTAAAGGAAAATTTTCCGGCAAAAACCTATGGATTGATTCTTTGGTCACATGCTACCGGATGGATTCCTCCTGGAACCGGAAATATCAAACTAAAATCCTTTGGAGAGGATAATGGATCCCAAATGGATATCAAAGATCTGGATTATGCTTTACCAAATGATCTGGATTTCATCTGCTTTGATGCCTGCTCCATGGCAAGCTTAGAAGTATTGTATGAAATCAAAAACAAAGCAAAGTATTTCATCGCCTCTCCAGGCGAAGTAATTGCCAATGGTATGCCCTATGATAAAACCATCAATTACTTTTTTAGTAAAGACAAAAGTGGCTATGCTACTTTAGCTCAAAAATATTACGAGCATTATAACAGCATGACGGGTAATTACCAATCAGCTACCATTTCTGTTATTGATGCCTCTCTCCTATCAACCATTGCCGAGGAGACCAAATCTATTCTAATAAACCAGAATCCAACCTATAGCGACTTCAATCGGTCAAAGATCCAACGGATGGATTTTGATCGAACCAGCAACCCCTTGGTTGCCTTTGATTTCCTAGACTTTATAAATCAAAATTACAGTAATATTACAACCCTTCAATCCAGCATTGAACGGGCAGTAATCTTTAAAGCCAACACCCCGAAATTCAATGGATTTCCAATTGTTACTAATTCTGGATTGACCTGCTATATACCCATCTCAGACAATGAAGAATTAGTGCATAATTACTACCGAACGTTAAAATGGTATCAAGATTCGGGTTTTAACCGCCTTTTTTAACCATAAAAATTTAAAAAATACCCTAAATGGAGTATTTTTTAACTGCCCTATTGAAATTATATTTGTTGTACAAACTGACCAATTAATTTGATTTCTTATGAAAGGGTTAAAAAGAGGTACGGCAAATCGTAAGTTGATCATGCAAATCATCCGGATCAAGGATGCCATTAAAGAGAATACTTCCGGAAAAAGGACGAAGGAAGAAGGAGATACCCTGTCCTTTACAACCAAAGAGAACATTAAGGTAATATTAAAGTTGTATAGTTAAAATGATAAACGGCAATTCGCTCGAATTGCCGTTATTTTATTATTTACTTATTACCAACCTGGGTTCTGCACTAATTTTTTACTTTTCTGTATTTCATTTAGAGGGATTGGATACAAGTACATTTCACGAGTGAACGCCCTGTTTTCATACGATGTCCGCTTAAAGAACTCACTCTCTGTAGTTGCCCCCATATTCATTCCGTAGAACAGGCCGCCCTGACCTCCTTTTCCAGCATCATTTTCTGCGATCATCCAACGGCGAACATCAAAATAACGTTGCCCCTCAGTGGCTAATTCCACGCGCATTTCTGCCCGGATCGCCTCCCGTTGTAAATCTTTATTACCAATGATCTCAGGTTTGATATCCTTCAATTTTGGAATACCTGCTCGCTCACGGATCTTATCTACATATTCTAAAATTAAAGGATTTCCCGGATTTACTTCGTTCATTGCTTCTGCGTATAAAAGATAGAATTCTGCCAAGCGGAAGATAATAGATGGTCTATAATGACTTTTTGGAAAAGACCCCTGATTATGAACATTCCTTGAAATACGTTTATACAAAAGATACCCTGACCAAGGATGATCTGCTGCAGTATTATCATTTCCATTTCCTCTATTGAATTTAACGACCCTATTGGTTAAGTGCCATTTTCTACCATGATAAAATACCGTTTGATAAAAACGAGGTTCTCGGTTTACCCACATATTATAGGTTCCAACCTCGGTTCTACCCGTAATGTCATCGCCAGCGGTAGAGAACCCTTGTTCTGAATATTTAGGAGATTCTTCAATCGACAATCCATCGTTCATAAAAAAGTCGTCCACTAATTCTTGGGTAACCGCAATACAGGCGAATCCAGCATTCTCCGATCTTGGCGTAGATCGCCGATCAACACCTTCTCCGTTAATGGCACCCCATGACTGGTTTGGATTGGCCCAAATAATCTCTGCGTTATACGACATAAACAACTCATATAGCGATTTATCTGGATCATAAACACCGTTCGTATTCACTTTATACAATTGATATTTACCAGAATTGGCAAAATCAATAAACTCCTTTAACGCTGTCTCAGCTTTATTCCATTTGGAAGGATCAGCCGCTGAAAACAACTTTTTCCCACTAGGATTCGTCAAAGCCAAAGCTTCTTGGTAGCCCCCGTTGAACAATGGGCTTGCCGCATATAGATGAAGTTTAGCTTTTACAGCCAAGGCAACCCCTTTGGTAGGTAAAGCCAGGTAATTTTGATCCGTAATAAATTCATCTAACTCATTGGCTACAGCAGTCAGTTCATTGGAAATAAAATCCACCACTTCATCGATGGAATTTCGTTCAAAATCGATATCACTTCCAGATGGATCTATAGATTTATCGATCACTGGAATCGGACCATATTGTTCGAACAACAAATAATGATAATATGCCCTTAAAAAACGAACTTGAGCTTTCATTTTTGCCAATTCTGTAGCATCTATATAATCCGTATCACCACTACGGGGAATTTCATGGGCATTTTCTAAGAACAGATTTGCCTGACGGATGAGGGTATACAAAGATCCCCATCGATGGAAAGGTGCATTCCCCGAATTAAAGCCACTTGAATTAAGCGTTCTTAACGTCCCTTGGGCCATTTTTAGTTCATCCGACGCCCCTGCCCATGGGTTGGTCAGCGCAGCTGCATCCAAAATCATCCCAGAACTATTTGGTATTCCTGTGAATACATTTCTATGCCAATTCCGGGTATATGCTGTATTGTCAAAAACTTCCTTCATGGTCAATTGACCTGCAAGTTCGTCGGAAACATCCAAAAAACTGGTGCTGCATTGGGTTAGGCTTAAGGAGGCTGTCACTAAAAGTATGCTGTATATTTTTTTGAAATTTTTCATGATAGTCAGTTAAAAGGTAAATTCTAGACCGAAAGTATAGGCAGAAGGTATAGGATAATTTAGACCTTCATTAGCGTTGCCCAATTCTGGGTCCCACATTTTAATATTGTCCCATACATAAATATTATTCCCGTTCAGATAAAGTCTACCTGCCTTGATGCCGTATTTACTTAGGAAGGATTCATTAAATCTATATCCCAGTTCTACATTTTTCAACCGGACAAAGGAAGCATCCCTTAGCCACCAAGTACTTGGTACAGAATTGTTGGCAAAGGTCGCAGAATGAAGACGTGGATAAAACACGTTATCCGAAGGGTTTTCTTCTGTCCATCTATCCAAAGCCTCTACACGGAGGTTGGACTCATCCACTCCCCATTGAAAAGGGAAGAATCCTGATGCCATATTTGCCCCGAAAACCGTAGAAGTATTTCCAGCCCCTTGAAAGAATACATTGGCATACATGCCTTTATATTCTCCTGAAATCCCAAAGCCATAAATTAATTCTGGCACCCCTGGTTTAGCAATATCTCGCGTTTGATCGTATTGATTGATGATGCCATCTCCATTCAAATCCTTATATTTTATATCTCCAGGACGGATGTTAGAACTTAAGGTCGACTCCACTATTCCATCTTTCAGTTCATAAGTTTTTACACCATTCACCTCTGAAATATGGAAATCTTCATGCTTATACAGTCCATCAGCGACGTATAGGTTCCATGACCTTAAGCTTTTCCCTGTTTCGTTCATCCAAGGGTATAATTGAGGTACCTCATCGTATTCCAGGATTTTATTTCTTGCGAAGGTGACATTTCCACGTAGACTCAATACAAATTCATTTCCAATTGGCTGTCTGATGTTCAATCTACCATCAATACCATGGTTGGCTACTTTTCCGAAGTTCTGCCATGGGTTTTGACGAAATCCTGCCACTGCGGAAACGGTTCGACGTTGAAGCAAAATATTGGAACGGATATTATCAAAATAATCCACCTGCATCGTTAATTTGTTATTGAACATCCCGAGTTCCATACCAAAGTTCTTTTTATCTTCGATTTCCCAAGAAAGGTATGGTGCCTCGAATCTCCCTTCGATCAATCCTGGCAAGCCATTCAAAGAACCAGATCCTCCAATACCAAATGGATATCCCGCTGCACCAGTTGAAAAGGTTCCTCGGTAAAGAAATCTTGCACCACCAGTGTTATCATTTCCTGTACGTCCATACGATGCCCTGAATTTTAGGTTATTGACCACCGCCTTCATCTCTTCGGTCATGAACTTTTCATTGCTCACAGTCCAGGAAACTCCAACGGCTGGAAAAAATCCAAAACGGTAATCCTTGGCGAAGGTTTCACTACCTGTAAAACCAAAATTACCTTCAATAGCATACCTGTTATCATAAGAATAGGTCAAACGACCAACATAGCCTTGTTTTCTGAAAGCCAATGCTTCGTTATGCAATTGCGATTCTTTCTGATAGGTCAAGAGCATGGCACCAACATCATGAAGATTCAAGAAATTACGGTTATATCTGAGCGACATTTCCATGTAAACATTCTTACTTCCCGTATTGCTTTCTGCCGGTTCACCAAAATCTGGATTCCCTGCTACTACTTCCTTGTAAATCAAAGAACCATCCGGATTTCTTCCGGTAGCATAGAATTGTTTAGGCGTTTTGGTTCTGTTCATATAGTAGTTCATGACCGCATCATAGCTTACGTTTCCTTGAAAGACCAATCCTTTGGTCAGAAAATCCAATTCTTGTTTTAAGGAAACATTAGATTGTATGCTGGAACGCCATTCTTTGGCATAACCCGATTCCATTAATAAATTGTATGGGTTTATCCGGTTATTACTAGGCCTTGGGTGCCCAGCAATGGTTCCATCGGAATAGACAGCCGGGAATAAGTAAGAAGGAATAGTGGTCATTCGTTGAAAAATAAGTCCTGTACCGACTCCTGGATAGTTGGTCATCAGATATTGTCCGCTTAGATCAACACCAATAGTCGTGGTCTTGGTCACACTCAGATCCACATTGGAACGTAGATTGAATCTCTTCAAACCAATATTATTGTTATATTCTGCCAGATTGTTCTCTTTAAATATCCCACTTTCTGAAAAGTAAGCACCAGAAACAAAGAATCTAGCAATATCACCCCCTCCTCTGAAATTCAAGGTATGTCGCATGTTGTTCGTGGTTTTGTCGAGCATCAGATCCAACCAATCGGTATTTGGATATAGATCTCGATCCTCTCCGCGACGGTAATTTTCAATTAATTCATCAGTGAACATAATTGCAGAGCCTTCATTTCGCAAGGCTTCATTATAGAGCGTCATGAAATCAGCAGAACCTAAGAATTCAGGTAGCCTAGTAGGCTGTAGTACACTATATTCTCCACGGTAATTAATCTGCGTTTTTTGCTGACGACCG
The DNA here is from genome assembly GCF_002734245.1 of Sphingobacterium sp. 1.A.4. Lineage (NCBI taxonomy): Bacteria > Pseudomonadati > Bacteroidota > Sphingobacteriia > Sphingobacteriales > Sphingobacteriaceae > Sphingobacterium > Sphingobacterium sp. 1.A.4. The sequence continues at coordinate 94,554 of NZ_PEAZ01000012.1, read as the reverse complement.
CGTTTTGAAGTGATAATAATAACGCCATTAGCTCCTTCGGCGCCATATACTGCTGTAGCAGCAGCATCTTTTAGTAATGTGAAGGTTTCTATCTCATCCGGTTCGATATCCTGCATGGCCCTAGGAACACCATCCACCAATACCAAAGGTGAAGTACCTCCTGAGAAGGAACTGATACCTCGGATCCAAAACTCAGAGTTATCATAGCCTGGTTCACCGGTACGTTGGATAGCGATCAAACCTGGTAATTGACCGGCCAGGTTATTGGTCAGGTTACGGGTTGGAAAGGCTAGGTCAGATCCTTTAACCGTGGCTACAGAACTCACTAAACTTGATTTCTTTTGCGTTCCGAAACCGACGATCACTGTTTCCTCGATGCTCATCACATCGTCGCTCATTTTGACCTCCATGTTATCGGGATCTTCTACCTTTACCTGTAATCTCTTGTAACCCACATAGGTAAATACGAGTTCATCTCCCAACTTACCCTTAATCTCAAAAGAACCATCTTCTTTGGTGGTGACACTTTCATTGGATTGCAGGGAAGTAATGGTTACTCCTGTGAATCCCTTTCCATCCTTATCAAGCACCTTTCCCTTAATGGTTGATTGGATATTTGGCCCGAATTCAAAAGTTGTATGGCTTGAATGATTATTTAGGTTAATTTTTTCATTAGTTGCATGGGCATTATTCCCACATAGTATTACAAATGTTGCAACACATAATTTGGTTATTTTCATTACTTTTGGTTAGTTTATTTGCGATTTAGTGTAATTATGCTAATTCGAATTATTCCATAACGGTGAATGGCGGTTCCTCGTTATTTTTTTAGTATATCTGTTTAGTTTATCCCTCCTTTCTTTTTTAGGTGATTGTTTTATATACCGTAAGCTGTTTGTATTAAAAAATATCTGACTGTATAAAAATTATAAATGGTTATTCCTGTTGAATATTAGTAAATGGTTTGATTTAAACTAATATGTCATACATTATAAAAACAAATATATTCATTAGAATATCATATATTTATAAAGAGAATTATCAAAATAGTAAAGGATTTTACCATCAATCTCTAAAAATATGCTCAAATTACCTTCAAGGGAGTTCCCTATTATTCCAGGCAAAAGGATAACCCTTCGGGAAATTCAGCACACCGATTTATTAGATATTCTAGATATCTCCTATTACGATGGTCAAAAAGCTTCAACCGTTGAACAAGCTGCAGCAATGCAAAACCTTATCCAACAGAATTACCACGAAGGCTCATCGGTACATTGGGGAATAGCATTGAACGATTCAAATAAACTTGCTGGCACGTGTGGATATTATAGAGGATTCGAAAAAGAAGCAGGAGAATTAGGCTGTATACTATTGCCTCAATTTTATGAGAAAGGTTTCATGACAGAGGCAATGAATCTGGCAATCGAATATGGTAAAAATACGCTTAGATTAAAAAGGATCTGGGCAGAGACTTCTAATTCCAATCAGGCTGCCATCAATCTTCTTAATCGATTAGGTTTTAAGAAAACAGCAGATTTAGAAGAGGATGAGGTCATTTATGATTATGTGTATTAAAATATTCCATAGCATATACTGCTTCTAGCTTATTGAATTCAAAACCAAGTTGCTGTGCAACTTCTTCCTGATATTTCCGAAACAATTCCATCATCAATTTCAAGGATTCCCAATTACGTTTAATATCCGCATCGGCATAGGTTTCCAAAATCCTTTTATATTCGTCTTCAGAAAGAAATCGCTTGGCAAATTTTCCTGATTTTCCAAGGTTGATGTTGAAATCATAAGCACAAGCTGTCCGCCATTCTATCATTCTAATTTATCAATAAATTTCAATCGATTAGATGTAGCAAACCTTCTTGATTGAATTGTGCCAATATGGTAAATCAATTTATATAAGCTGAATGATATTGTTTGTGTTGTATTTATTCTATCAATCAAAGTTGTTTGTGGTAAAACGATTGGGTCAATTTCAACAAGAATATTTTTACTTTGAAATAATTTTCTAAAATCAGCTATAAATGACATTTTTGATTACATGGATTGAAAATATTACGCCTAACATATTTTTTAGCGAAGCTAATATATTAAATATTTCGCCAATCCGTCTCTATAGACGCACTTCGCTTTACATATCCAAAGTCGATATAACAAACTATATTTTAATAGGTTGATTCAACATTAAATACTGTAAATTGAAACAATAGTTATGAATAAATCTTTATCCCTATATGGATAACGAAACTATACTGAAAACATTTGAAAAAAAGCTGGCTACGCAAAGATATGCAAACAATACAGTCAAAGCATAAAGATTATGCCCGTTTATTTCTCAAATATGTTTAAGGTACAGTCCATGTGTTAAGACATTCGTATGCTTACACAATTAATTCAGTCCGGTATTAATATACGAATTGTTCAGGAATTACTAGGTCATGAGAATATCAAGACTACCATGATCTACACATATATCACAGAATTGATAAGAAGAAGATTCTAAGCCCACTAGATTTTTTATAATCTCTAAGAAAACACTATATCAGACTACCCTAATCTATACCTACCTTTCTTGTTATTAAGTTGAAAAACAGGTGATTTTTGTCCGAAATATATTCGAAAACAGAAAAAGCCACTGATAATCAGTGGCTTTTGTCGGGGTGGCAGGACGAATCCATTACCCTTCAAATATCTATTAATCAATAAATTGACTTCTTTGTTGAAGAACTACTCACCGTTTTCCTCACATATAATTTGTGATTCGATGGTGCAAATATAGCCAATTTAACCCAATGGGCAATACATTTTAGGGCTTTTTTCAAAAAGATTAATATAACTTCAATTGGATTTTAAAAAATATCTTACATGAATGTAATATATAACTAGTAACCATTTAGTAACATATTTCCTTATAGATCTTTAGTCAATAAAAAAGTATAGTGCTCAATCACTATACATTCAAAGATTTTATATTTGTTAGAGTATTTACAAATTCAATCCACTATTTTTTTAATTCTGATTTTATTATATTGCTGTAAAAAGATTGGAATAAGGTTGTATAAAAAATTTGCTGCTAAAATAGAAAATCCAAAAAGAAAATGTTCATTGAAAAAACCATAAATGGTCGTCAATAGAAAAAAGATCAAACAGATCCAATGGTAACGTTCATACATGGCAAGGGTTTTTAAATATTCCTTCGCTTTAGCTTTATCCTTTATTGACGGGGCTCCGAGCCCGTTTGTTCGGGAATTGACTATATCTCCATTTTGAACAAATTTTCTGATGAATTTTATCCCATATTTTTCATAAACCTTTTTATCTGCACTTAACGTAAACTTACTTAATATCTTCCCTGGAAGAGCCCCAAAAAGTAACGCTACGCCAAGAGATACATAAAAGTAAATATTGTCTATTCCTTCCTGAAACCAAAACCAAAATACAGGAGTAAAACAGACTGTCGTCCAGAAAAAATTTATAATCTGATTTAATATATCTCGTTTATATGGTTTTTTCGTATTTCGCATAAATTTCTATTCGCCGGGTTTTGCTGTTTCCCTGATTTCAACACTTGTGTTTTGACCATTTAGTATTGGGCATTTCCTAGCTATTTTAGTGGCTTCGTCTAAGTTTTCAGCCAGAATAATTATATAGCCCGCTACAGATACATCATCAGCAATATGAGGTTGATGAATAATTCTGTCATTGGGTTTTAGGACTCTTCCATCTTTTGAAAAGTGATTTCCACCATCGGCGAGCATACCTCTCTCTGCGATATCGTTGATCCACACCATCCACTGTTTCATGTAGATTTCCATTTGCTCCTTGGAAGGTTTTGCTTCTGCGCTCTTTATGTCCATTCGGAACAATAAAACAAATTCTTTCATATTATTGATTATTTAATGATATTGATTTCTTATTAAGCCATTTGGTCAACACAATTCCCATAAATGTCATTTTCATTAACCAGTCGCCAGCATGCACAGCGCCTAACTGCCATTGCATGTGATCCCATAAAACTGCTCCCGCCATTCCAACAGCATGAAAGGAAATCCACAATAGAAAAACCAGCTTTAATGTGTCTTTATATTGTGATAAATTCAATAGCAGAATTAATTTCGCCAGCACATATGCAACAATCAATTCTCTTAAGGGAGCAAACGCCATCGTCCATCTGGGTATTTCGGGGTTTGGTGGGTTTCGGTATGTCTCCCATATTTCGCCGAAAACCATCGGGCTGTACCAAATTCCACTGAGAACAAATGCTATCAGTCCCGTTGCGATTATTGTCCAATAATTGTGTTGTGTGAGTTTTTCCATTGCATTGCGTTTTGTAAATGCAAAAATGCTTTGTTTCACACATATTGCTATTGACATAGGTCAAAATCGTTCTATTTTGATTTAAGCCTACTTAAAGTTTCCTCCCGGATATCCAGATAAGACGCCAATATCTTGTTGGATACCTGTTGAACTAAAGCAGGATTTTCATTCAAAATAATTTCATATCGTTGCTTCGCTGTTAGGGTTACCCTTTGCTCAATTTTCCTGTTTTGAAACGAATAAGCCATTTCCAAAATTCGCTGATAAAAATTTCTCCAATTATCCATTTGGCTATTCAGACGATAAAAATCCGCATGACTGATTGCTAAAAGCTCGGTATCTTCAAGAGCTTCTATCATTTCTACGGAGGGCTTTTGAGAAATGAAACTTGTTAAAGCTGTTCCAATATGATTATCGAGCATAATGTATCTTGTCTTTTCATGTCCGTTTTTATCTACAAAAAATATACGGACACAACCGGTTTTCACAAAGTAAAATTCTTTACAAATACTTCCCTCATGCAATAAAACATCATTTTTGCTGACGGATTTTCGCTTAAAAGAACTTAATATTCTAACCAGCTCGTTTTCGTCAAAGTCGGAAAACATTTTGAGCACTGATTGTAACTTCTCTGACATTTCTCTTTGTTATAAGATGGTTAACATGAAGGATGTCATTGGCCATTTGTAGCGCTTTTCGTTGTCGGTTCATAGTAAAGCATTACGGCTCCATTGCCGAATATTCTTGTTTTATTGAGCTTAAAAACAGTTCTGTCTATGTCTTCAAACAACGGCAAACCGCCTCCTGCCACCATAGGGTGTATACAAAGATGGTACTGATCAATCAAATCAAGTTTCATTAGTTGTAAAATTAGGCTTCGGCTACCAATAAGAATGTCTTTCCCCGGTTGCTGTTTAAGTTCTAATATCACTTTTTCTATATTCTGATCCGCCAACCTTGCACTTTTCCAGTCTACGCTTTCGAGGGTTCGGGAAAAAACAATTTTTGGGATATTATCTATAACCACGGCAAAGTCGTCCATCGATTTTTCGCCGGAGGGATTTTCAACCAAATTTCGCCAAAATTCCATAAGCTGATACGTTATCCTGCCAAAAAGAATCGCATCAGCATTGCTTAATAAACCTGCGTAATATTGATGTATTTCCTCATCTGGAATCCCTGCTGAATGGTCGCAAACCGCATCAAGTGTCGTATTGATTGTTGCAATTACTTTTCTCATCGTATTTTATTTACATGTTTTTCATTTATTTTGCTGTGCTTCACTTTCGAAATCAGATTTCTTTTCTTAAAATGGCAAATCCCAAAGAACCGATGAGTTATCGTTTTATTGCTTCCGACAGAGAGCCAACGAAATTGATCTGTCGGCCTTTGTTGCTTTCATAAATGAAGTCCGTTAAACTTTGGGTTTCACATTTTGAAAAATCACCTATAATGGTTAAAGGCATCCGGTACTGAGCAAATTTTTGGAGTATCTCACCTGCAATTTTGGTTTTTAAATCAAAAAAATCGGGCGTAATGTTTTTTTCATGAATAAGAATCTTATCAAATCCCTGATAGTATAGATCGCCCAATAGATCCAATCCGTCTTCGACAGATCTTAAAATAATTTCGTCAGAAATAATTTCAGCTATTTTTAAACTGTTGGTATGGTGTGTTTCAATTGTCATTGTCAGATCAATTTTTTGAATGGTTCGTATCTGTACCGCTTACTAAGCTATATCGATTAACTCAACAATTTGATCCTCAGAAAATTTGAATATGGATCTTCCGCTTAAATCAATTTGCTCGCCTTTTTTTAATCCGTTGGGAAGATCAGAAGCTAAAGTTGCAATGTAATCTATTTCAATTTTGGTGGTATCGCCCTTATGCTGGAAAGATTTTATGGTTTGCAGCCGGCTTTCAAAATAGGATTTTGCCTGGTCAGCTTGTTTTCTAAACGCTTCAATCCCGTTTAACACTATCGTAACCTCATCATTATTGATGTTTTTAAAAATGATAGCTTCGTTAAAATCCCGGACCATCTTGTCAATGTCGAATGCATTATAGCCGTCAACATAATTTTTTATAATTTCTTCACGTTTTGTCATTGTTCGGTATTAAATCAATTCGCCAAAAAACCTCATAAATCTTTTTCTAACAGTACATTGTTTTCCATAGTTCCTGCTATTCTGAAACCTAGTTTTTCGGCAAATTTTAATGCGTTTATATTTTCAGCGGTTGTATTCGCTACGACTTTGTTTATTGCATATTCCCGCTGTGCATAGGGGATCAATAAGAGAAAGGCTGTTGCCATCAAACCTTTTCCCCAATAGTCGGGAAGCAGGGAGCCGCCGATTTCAATTTCGTTCCTCAGTTTGTCCCAATGGTGCAATGCGCAATCTCCAATGATTTTTTCTGGGTTTACGGTGGTGCGTATTGTGAAAATATCATTGCATTGTGAAATGATATTTTCAGTAAACTCGAAAGCTGCTCTGCTGTTCTCCTTTGATTCGACTTTTTCACTTTCCTGCCCGTCTTTTTGGAAATACAAACTGTGAAATGCAATAGCATCTTTTTCAGTTAGCCGTTTTAATAGTAGCTTTTGGTTGCTTATATCAGTAAATTCAATGGCCATGCAAGCGTATATTTAGTTATTTAGTCCATTTTTATCTGATCTAACTAAGGCGCCTAGTTTTTCGGGTGCGACTTCGCAGAACGCCGTTGTCAAAACTTTAACGAAAAGCTCCCTACTTACCATTTCGAGCTCTATTATAGTCCAGCCCTGCTTGCCCCACTTGTTTTTAACCGGATAAATGGCAGATTTATTTGCGGAAGAAAAGACATCCTGATCTATTTCTGATAACTTGACGGTAACTCTTTTTTGCTTATCATCATACGTTGCAAATATTTTTTTCTTCACCCTGAAAGAAGTCTTTTCGAAGTGGGGCTCTTCCGTCGTTTCGGGAAAGGAAAGTGCCAGTTTCAGCAATTTTTCAACTGTTACCATAACTAATTATTTTTTTACCGGGGTCAAATGGGTCAGTACACACAACCATTCGTCACCGTCTTTTTTGTACACATCTGTAATCCATTCATCAGCTTCCATTGGTTCTCCTTGCCAGGTTCCGGTATTTTGCCCCCGGCCAGTTACCAGTGCTACACCTCCGTACATTTTTACCCGCAACACTTCTTTGCTCATCGCCCAATGGGATAGCAACCCTTGTTTCAGAACTTCAAAAAACCGCTCTTGTGGTATAATTCCACCTTGACTGTCTACCAATACCCAATCAGATGTTATACATTTTTTTATTTCTGAGATGTCATTGGTAACAACCGCCCGGTTGAAATTATCTTCAACGTGTTGAAATTCTGAAATTAAATCTGGTTCATTCATTGCCATCTTTTTATTGGATAAGGAAAAGCCCGGTGTTATCAGGACTTTCCCTAACTATTTTTTGATTATATTATTTTTCTCATATTTTCGTTTTCACAAGATTTAGATCAATAAAATCTGTCCATCCTTCGTTTTCTGTATTAATAAACCACTTGCCATTTATTTTGGTATTTTCTTCATTAATCAGGCCGCTAAACTTTAAGTCTGCTCCTTCAATTTTAAATTCATTGTTGATAATAAAACTTATCATGGTACCTTCTTCTCCTTTTGAGTTAAAGTATTGCATTTTGGCTTTGTCTAATGAGCTATACAACTTAATAAGTTCAAAAGTTTCACTCCTCTCATTTCCCATCATAACATCTGCCTTATGCAAAATATAATTTCCGTCAAGTATCAGCTCGTAGCTATCCATGCCAATTAATTTATCAATGCCCCGATTTGATTTGATATTGCCTGTGGTTTTCCAAACACCAATAAGTCTTTTAAAATTGCTATGTTCTATCTTTTTCATTTACAAATCATTTGAGCTCTGAAAGTATCAGCTTTTTTTGTTTGAAAGTGTTTGTTAAGGCTTTCTGTCTCACAATTACGTCTTTGCTGTGTATCAGGTCAAAATATTCGACGGGAACTACTTGCCAAGATAAACCATACTTGTCTTTGCACCAGCCGCACCCCCCTTCTTCTCCTCCGTTAGCGGTAAGGGCATCCCAATAATAATCTACTTCATTCTGGTCTTTACAGTTTATAACAAGCGATAAAGCTTCGTTGAATTTAAACATTGGGCCTGCGGCAAGAATGGAGAACTCTATTCCAGCAAGTTCAATTAATGCAGTATCAAAACGGCCGTCATTGCCGCTACCATCAGCTCCTGGCATGTTTTCGAATAACTGATAATCTTTTAGCTTGCCATCTTTAAATATGGAAAGATAATATTCTGCAACTATTTTGGCATCTTTTTCAACCCAAAGACAGGGAGTGATTTTTTGATTATTCATGATATTTAATTTTAGTTATTGGTGATTTTCTAAAATGTCTTTGGTGGTTTCGGCACCAAGTTGCTGGGCTAATCCAATCAGAAGCCCTTCTGTTCCTCTTATATAACATAGCCGATAGACGTTCTGGTAGTTTACCACTTCTCCAACGAGTTCAGCACCGAGTTTCAAAAGTCTGGATAATAGCTCATCAATATTGTTGACCCTGAACATAATACGGAGATAGCCAAGTGAATTAACTGGTGCTGTCCTGTGGTCTGAAATTGTTGCAGGAGTAAGAAATTTTGAAAGTTCTAGGCGACTGTGGCCATCGGGTGTCACCATCATCGCAATTTCCACAGATTGATTTCCAAGCCCAGTTACACGGCCAGCCCATTCATCTTCAACTATCATACGCCCTTCCAGTGTAAGCCCTATTTCTGTAAAAAAACCAATTGCTTTATCAAGATTTTCTACAACGATACCAACGTTGTTCATTTCTAATAATTTACTCTTCATCCTATTTTTATTTTAAATTTTAAGATTGCTGTTAACAGTATACTATTTTTGTTAATCCACCTCCTGTCTAAATAAGACCGCAATTCTTCCTGTTGTTCCATTCGAAATAGCTTGGTGAATTAATGTTTCATGGTTTTCCTGTGGCAAAAAAATCAATGTGATATTTTCATCCATTTTTTGATATCTTTTGATCAGACTTGGTAAATCCATTTTCAATTTTATTGATTTTTTTGTCTTTTTTCTCCCATTTTTAATCGATTATCAAGGAATTGAAACTGCCACCCGTCTCATGTCAAATTTATTTATAATCACCCCAGGAGCTGTCCAATCAATTGTAGGAGGCATAACAGATTCGGCTTGATCCGCACTTTCAAATAGAACAAATCCAAAACCTTCATCCTTCACCGGATCTACCCAATATCCCGCGATAAAGCCCGGTGAACTTTTAACCTTGGGCAAAATACTGTTCGTGAAAGTGGTTGCTGCTTCTGAAGCAAATTGAGGGTTTATTGTTAGTTGAATTAGAATTGCATACATTGATTTTAGTTTTAAGTTGTTTTATGTTATTATTCAGTAGGCTTATTTATAATCACTAACATTCCTTAGTTTCCGAATAAACATGTTGTTTAAGTAAAAAAAGGCTTCCATTTAGGTCTAATCCTATTTAGTTAAAATCATGGGTAAAAAAGTCTAAATGAATTGAAAACCGCCTGATGCATTATTGTTGCGTGGTTTTCCAGTGGCAAATAATCAAAGTAAACGTTCACGTTCCTGTTTTTCAGGTTTTTGATTTTATCAGCTAGAACATTTGCATCTACTTCCATTACCCGGGGAATTTTAGTGGGAGCCAAACCTTCTTTTCCAACTCCGATATAAATATTTTTGTGTTCAAAACGAGCAAGAGGTTGGTTTAATAACGACCCATTATCCCACCACAAACTGGGGCTGACGATGATATACTTGTTAAAAAGTTCCGGTTTTTTAAACAGGATTTCAGTTGCCAAAAGCCCGCCTAACGATTGCCCGATAATGGTTTTTGAAGAACTGGTCTTATACTTTTCCTGTATATACGGTTGCAGTTCTTTTTCAATGAACGATATAAACCTGTTGGAATGCCCTGAAGTCGGGTTTGCACTTTTATCTTCGGTCACAGTTGTAGGGAATGTGAAATCCCTTCTCCTGTCCACCGTTGCGATTCCAACTACTATTGATTTTGGAACTTGGTTAACCCATTCAAAACTATTGAACTGCACAAGCCCTACGATATGGATAAAATCCTCATCTGCTGAACCGTCAAGTAAATAAATGACAGGGTAACGTATCGTGTCTTTAGGATTATAGCCTTCCGGCAGATAGATATTCAACACCCTTTTTTCATTCAGTTCGTTTGACTGTATTTCATCAATCACACCGAGAACAAAGGGTTTGACAACACCTGTTTTTTCGGGTATTGGCTTCTGTCCAAAAGTTAATGGTGCATAAAAGACTACAAATAAGAAGATTAGTGAAATTTTCATCTGTAACTTTTTATTCAATAAGATTTTTTAATCCGTCTACGACTATCTTCCAATTTTCGGAAGAATGTTTTGCTTTTTCCTCGTCATAGTTTGATTGCGTAATGATTAGCTCTGTTCCGTTTTCAGTTGGGGTTACTTCATAAGAAACCAACAGATAGTTTTCGGGCTTATCGTCCAATCCGCTCCAACTGCTTAAATAACTATACGAAAGTTTCTTGTTTGGCAAATATTCCAAGACCACGCCTTTGTCAACATAGGTTGTTCCGTCATATTCACCTGTCCACAAGACTTTGCTGCCAACATTCCAATCCGTTTCTTGATTTGAACCGAAGAAATATTGCTTTACCATTTCGGGATTGGTTAATGCATCCCATACTTTATCAATTGGTGCTTTGATAATGGTCTGATACTTTGATTGATGATTTGTTTGCATATCAATTTTATTTAGTTGTTATTTATGTCTGTTTTAGTGGCCTGTATGTGCCTTTCCTGCTCATCAGGATTTTAGTTTTATTCTGCTTAAGCCGTCCCTGATTCCGCCTTTTATCATATTTCCGTAACCATCGTCAGGTAATAGATTTGCGTGGTATATAGCATTTTCATAATTTGTTCTTGCGTTCGGAAAATCACCCAAATCCTCGTAACATTTTGCGACGTTTAAATAAAGTGATGGCAATGCCACTTTAATATTATCACTATTTATCTTCAAAGCTAAATTTAAAGCGGCTTCGTCCCACTGTAATTTTTTTTCAGTGTTTTCTTGATGTCGCGCTACGTAATGTGCAGATGTGAATTTTTCGAAATCATTGGTAGCTATGTTCCAAGCCCTTTGAAAAAGTTGAAGTGCTTCATTTTTTTTACCTTGTCCTTCAAGTTCCATACCTTCGGCACAGAGTTTTACTACTTTATTGTTTGAGTCAAATTGCATTTATATTATTGTGTTCAGAGTTAAAATATAAAGTTTCATTTATTGCACATTTGTTTATCTACTTATCGACCAAATCGTTTCCCGATAAGCCATAAAAAACCTAAAATTATAACAACTTTATTTAAGTCAAGTTATCGTATGGCAAGAAATTCTTGCTTCATTATCTGGGAACAATTCTTCCTTTGAAGCTTTGTAGACACCTAGAATACTGTTTTCATGATTAATCGTTTTTTCAAATTTCAGACCGAGTTTTTCAATCAGCTTTATCGATGACTTATTATCCGGCAGGCTGATCGCCAGAATAATTTCAAGCCCATTGCTATTTACCAAAGCCAGCAAAACAGCTTTGGTTGCCTCAAACGCATAGCCCTTATGAAAGAACTGGGGTAGGAAGGCAAAACCTACATCTTTAGATGGTAAATAGTCCCGCTTGATGATGGTCACCAGACCGATTGGCAATCCTTCTTTTTTTAACTTTACTATCCAATAGGTGATATGTGGATTACTATTCACTTTTTGGATGTACTCCCTTGCATCTTTTTCTGAACGAATGTTACGATCACCAATATTCTTGACCCATCCTTCAGTATTTAAAAGCTCAGCAACAAAGGCTGCGTCTTTCTCGGATAATGGCGATAAGGTAAGTCTTTCTGTAGCTATTCGCATTTCAATTATAGATTATTCATTTGTATAATTTTCCTTATTGGAAAGCTTTTGGAAAATCAATCCAAAAAATATTTCCAAGCCCGTTAAAGGGTGAGTTTAACATATCGAGGTATACCTTTGTTGTCATTGGTTCTTTGCTATTATAAGGTTGACCATCCCTAAAAGAAGTAAAGAACAGGTATTTACCATCAGTTGAAACCATAGGACATTGATCCATATGCAAGGAATTGACTTGCTTTCCCATATTCGTTCCGAGTGTCCAATGATCTTCTCTGTTATAGCTTATATATAAGTCTCCGCTTCCATAACTATCTTTATATCCTATCCCTGTATAGATTATATATTTTTCATCAGGATCAACAAATGCATCAAATTCAATATTCGTTGTGTTAAGAGAGCCGCTCAAACTTACACGAGGTAAAAACTTACCGTTTCTATATTTAGATATCATTATATCATATCCGTTTTCTCCATTTTCAGCGGAAAAAAATAAACTCCCTTTTCTTGAAATAGCTGGATAAAGTTCGTCTTTATCCGAATTGATTTCGCTGCCCAAATGTTTTGGTTTGCTGAAATCCCCATTCGCATATTCTACGCACCAAATATCAAAATCCGATTTTGGTATTCCTTGTAAAACTGGTCTGGTTGATATATAGTAGAGCTTTTTCCCATCCGGCGCGAAGAAAGGGTCGGCGTCACTAAATTGTCCCGAGAATTGGGCGATTTGAGGTTTTGTCCATTTACCTTCTTCCTTTTTTGTAATGAAAATTGTGTAGAACCTGTTTGCGGTAGTGTTATTTGCAATGGTAAATAACACCACATTTCCGTCTGGTGAAAAAGTTATATTATATTCATTCAGATGGGTTGAAATAATCCCGTCTGCAAATAATGTTGCTGAATCTTTTGGTGCTTGTTGTGAATTGAAAGGGAGATTTGCACCATATTTTTGACCACATGATAAAAGAATGAATAATAATAGTAAAACAGGAGTTCCGTAAAGTTTCATTCAGTTTTTAATTTTATTAATAATAGGTATCATGTTCATCATAAACGCATTAATATATTCCTTATCAGGATCTAAATCGGGGTCAAAAATTGTAATTTCCATTCCGGAAATCTTATCATGGTTGAATAAGAGGGTTAATATTTCCTTCAATTCTGCATAGGATAATCCGCCACATTGCCTGCTATCAACGGCTGGCATTAATGTATCATCCAATACGTCTACATCGAAATGGATGAAAAAACCATCAAGTTGGTTTTTAGATAATATGGCAAAAAACTGGTTTATTACATTTTGAATGCCGATTTTCCGTAGTTCATTTAGAGGAAAATAATGAATTTCAGAACCTCTAATTGGTTTCTCATATTCATCGTCATACTCCCTGTTTCCGACACAAAAAACGTTTTGAGCTTCAAAATAAGGACTTAGATTATCTATATTTGTTAGATTGGCATGACCATATCCACAAACAATAGCTAAGTCCATTCCGGCAGCACCATGTGTATGTGAGCACTCTGGAATCATGTAATCCGTATGGCCGTCAAGAAAAAATAAACCAAAACGCCCTTTCTTTTTAAATGCAATTGCACTCCCTATCAGTATGCTACAATCACCCCCTAATATCAACAGAAAAGTATCCTCGCTTATTTGTTTTCCAATTACATCTGCTTGAAGAAGTGAATAATTGATTATACTTCGGGCATTTCTAATATTTGTTATTGGATCAATTTCCATTGAGTGTTTGGGCGCTTTAATATGAATTGTCTTGGTAGAGCCTATGGCAGTATAAAATCCCAATTGATTAAGCAGGACAGGAAATTTTTTTACTCCAGGTTCTTTAGCATAAGACATTCTTTTGAGACCTAAATTTGAAGGACATTCAAAAACAACTAGGTTACGCATTTCTAAGTTTATAAAATGTTATTCAAATATTATGACTGACCGTATGAGATGATTAAGATGTTATGTACGGCTGGTTTGCCTAATCTTTCTAACTTTAATCACTTTTTCTATGGAACCTATTTCGTCACTGTCTTTATAAGAATTATACCAAGATTCACCTTCTGGGTCTATTGAAAGGTCACCTAAGAGAAACTTGATCAGCGTTCCGCTTTTCGTTCCCGTTAGATGAAATTCATACGTTACACTGTCCTTCGGAACCTTTTTGTCCCAGCTGATATCGAGTAATGAAATAACCAGTTTTGTATTCGGAACAAATGTTATGACTTCACCTTCAAGGTAAACGATGTCATTATCATTGATCCAATAAATTTTACTTCCTAATCCAATGGCTTTTTCATCTTTGGTTATTGCAGGTACAAGCATCCAATCTTTAAAATATTTAGGAGTTGTGATTACTTCCCAAACTTCAGGTTGTGTTGCATCTATTATCTTTTCTTTGCTGACGATAAGGGGCTTATTCATTTAAGGCTATTTAAAATGTTAAAAATTTTTGTCAATTGTTTAATATGTCTTTGAGTATGCACAACATAAAAATGCAACCATTCAAACCGTGTCATATGTCCCAATGTTGGAAATTCAAAATCCAAGCATAGCACCCTGAGATCGTTTCGGCTGGAGAAGCTAATGATACGGTCACTTACAGTCTGTATATTCAAAACCAAGTTTTCCTTTTCAATATATCCCTCTGACGGATAGATAGCATCCGAATGCTCTGCGATTAGTTTTATATTGAAATTCAAAAAAAGGTCGCTTAGTGTTTTGCAGCTCTCGTCATACGGTCTATCGGCAAACTCTGTCTCGCCTTTGAAGATTTTCCATGAACCATACGATTTTAAAAGATGATCACCGACCTGACCTGCTGTCCAACTGTTTGGAAAAGGAATTTTATTTAGCTGTTCAGTACTAAAAGCTTCTAATATTTCCGTTAATTCCTTGATCGTTTGTTGGAACTTTGTGGTGGTTGCTTCCATTTAATATTAATATTTGAAATGAAGTTTAAGTATCAGGTTTAAAAAGGTTTAGCAGTCTTACAATTCGTCAAGTCAATTTTGTAATACAGAATTAAACCTGACGAATACACTACTACAGTGAATATGACCTAATGGGACAAATTTTACTTGACTGTAATGGATCCATTAGGATTTAGTGATTTATCCTGTTTTTTTGAACCATTAGCTACGTTGAAAATAAAGTCCTTGGCGTCGTACTTTCCAACAACCTTGCTAAGGTCTACGTTGATATCAAATTGTTTTTCTAAGCCACAGTCTTCTTGAGATTTGTTATTGAGCACAAGATTGATCTGCCCGGGGTTGGAAAACATTATAGATCCGTCCCACACGACATGGAAATCGTCTTGATTGCAACCACCTTTAACTTTAATGGTTAGCATGTTACCATTTCTCTTAATGTCTTCAATATTGAAATCTCCATCATTTCTTTTCTCTACCAGTTCCGCATATTTTTCGGCACTCCTCAGCAGATTGTTTTCAAGAACTGTTTCCGGATTGTTGTCGGATTTTTCACATGAAGTAATAGCAAAGCAAAAAAGCAATGCGAAGGCTGCATAAATTAAATTTGTTTTCATTTTTTTTTTAAGTTTTTAAGTGATTAAAATTTTATACTAATACGACCTCCACACTAAAAACGCTACACCAATCTAAAAAATATTTACCAACTATTTTGATTTAGATGGTAAATTTACATATTTTTAAAATACGGACAACACTAACCGTAAAAATTTTATTCAGTCACCATAATTTAGAAATGAATATATCGGTGCTAAAGCTTTTGATAGAGATAAGGTCACATTATTAAACATTTTAAGTTGTATCCTTAGGTTTAAGTAGTAAATAGCATAACTTTGTCTTATGGGGAAATTTCGGAGTATTGAGACATTGAGTATCGACAGCACTGTATTGTGCTGTAATTTCGTCAATACTGTCAGTACCTGGAAAACCGCTAAAAACTATGACTATTTTGCAGTATATGATGATTTCATTGCATGGTGTTATAAATTGGAAATTTCTCCACGAGAACGTCTTGAAAGCTTAAAAGAATTAGCAAATGAACAGCCCGAGCAAGCTTTGATCGCTTTACATCGCATCAAAGAAATACGCAAAGTAATACAAGGGTTGATTTCGGCTGTAGCACAAGATGATAATGATAAAAAATCAGCCTATTTGGCTGCTGCCAATCTTTTGATTGTGGATGCGATATCAAGACAGCGTTTACTTTATGTAGATGGCAAATTCACTATGAGTCAAATAGATTCCGCAAACGACTTACTGTCCCCTGTTTGGAAAGCGGTGCAATCGTTGTCGGAACTTTTAACCGACCATGAGACAAAACGAATCAAAGAGTGCCCTATGTGTGGCTGGGTTTTCTTGGACGAAACCAAAAACGCCAGTAGGAAATGGTGTAGTATCAAAGCATGCGGCACTACCGATAAAATGAACCGCTACAACCAGAAGAAAAGCCTGAAGTTAAAAAAAGACAAAGGGTAATAGCATTCTTTCTGAATTCCAAAACTGCTGTGTTTATATAGGCTTAGGCATTGATGCTGTTTATCAGCAAGCGCCCATGAAGGCATGTATACCATGAATTACTAACGCCCATTCATGTGTATGGGGCAGACAACCCTCTGCAATCTCCGTCCTAATAAATTCTCAAATCAATATCTAGCACTAAATTATATACTATCTATTTTTGTTTAACTGGTAAAATTGTAATATTTTTGAAGGGTTTGACTTGTCATTTTATATTGCGAGTTCACTTAATCCATATTTTTTTTAGATTGTTATGATAAGAAATGTACTAAAGTTTATAAGACTAACATAATTGAGATTTTTCATAAAAAATCGCTTTTGCTCTTATTGTTTATTTGAATTGAAAAGAATAATTGCTATGCACTAAGTTTTATGTTTTGAGCTTTATAGCGATTATAAAGAAACTCTTTTGCAATATTATATGTAAAGGTGTGGTGATAAAAAGTTAAGATAATATTCAGGTGTTTTTCTCAATATCTTATTAAATGAAAATGAATTACCTAAATCCAGTAATAAACAGACGCTATGAAATACTCGTTAGAAAACATCATCTTAGAAATTCACAATAAAGAGGATAAGACTTCATCTGTAAGTAAGCGATTAATTGATGAAGCTTATGAAATGACAGTATATCTTCAGGATCTTTTATTTTCGGTTAAAAAGTACATCATTGAAAATGAATTTAAGAATGATGCCGAAGAGATCCATTTCTTCCGTACCATAAAACCTCAAATACTGGGTAAACTGATTTATTATAATAAAGTCTACCGTATAGAAACTACTTGTCCCGTCAGTAATGGCAATATGCATTACAGTTATTTTTCCAACCATTTAGCTAATCTTAAAAAAGAATATACTGAACATATATGCAATTCTGATTTTTATCGGTATTACCGTTCAGGCCGGACAGACCGTGACCACACCTACTTTAAAAGAGGGAATATTAATTATCACGATGGATTAAACAGCATTGTCTTTGAAATTGACCCTGCCTTCTCAACATTTTTTGATTACAAAGTTGCCCGGATAATTTCTAATGAATTATTGTACACCTACCTCTTGACAAAAATAAATCCAGATGAAAATCCCGATACGGTTTTAAAAAACTCAGAAACCACAAAGGATGTGTTTTGGACCTATAGCAAAAATGCCCTTATAGAACTTATATATGCTCTTCATGCTTCTGGAGTAATTTCGCATGGCAAAATAGGAATTAGAAAAATGGGGCTTATGTTTCAAATACTATTTCGTATTTCTTTAGGTGATTTGCACCATGCATTTCATCGCATGAAAACACGAAGTGGTTCTCGAACCGCTTTTTTAGACCAGCTCAAAATTTCCCTCGAAGAATACATGGATAAAGATCTTTAGCCATTTTATACAGCTTACATTTCAAACAAATTAAAAGCAGTACCAAAAACGTACTGCTTTTTCATTTACCCATATCTGCCAATTGGCAAATGTTAGCAAAACTCCTTTCTGAAACGCCTCTAATGCCTTGAAAGCACTGTAAAACAAGGACTTTTCCTAATTGTGAAAATTTTGAAAAAACAGCCAAACCAATTGGTAAGGCTTGGCAGACAAACCCTGCCACACTTCTCAATTTTGCATAAGTGACATTAAAGAGTTGTACAATGAAAATTATAACAATTGAAGAAGAGGCATGGAAACAGTTGAACAACCGTATCAATGCCATTGCCGATTACCTTAAAAGACAGGAGGAAAACAGCTACGACGACCTATGGTTGAATAACCATGAGGTATGCCAATATCTGCATATCAGCGAGAAAACCCTATGGCGAATGCGCACTAAGGGTGAGATAGCCTATTCAAAGTTTTATGGACAATATTTCTATACCATTGGGGCTATCAAGGATATGCTAAATGCCAATGCTGTACAAACCAGTGACGAGTATGTAAAAGAGCTGATGGCAAGAGGCAAAAGCTATATCGAAAAAGGCAGAAAGTTGAATACTGGCAAGCAATAAGACTACCATTAAATATATGAATATCGACAGAATTGAATTTATAGGGTGGATGGAGCGTATTTTAGAACGTCTTGATCTATTAAAAGAGCATATAGATGAAAGCAAGAGAAGCCGTAACAGTATAGACGGTGAAGAATTATTGGATAATCAGGATTTGCTACAGATGTTGAAAATAAGTAACCGCTCATTACAACGGTATCGCTCCATCGGTAAGCTACCTTACTATACAATTAGCGGCAAGCTCTATTACAAACTATCCGATGTACACCAGTTTATCAGAGAAAGTTTCAATCCTCCCTCAAATAAATAACGCCAAACAGTGACAAATGCTGCCTTTAACTGCCAATTGCCCTAAACCAATGAACGCTTCTTATACATTCGGCAATGAATAATAAATATTTGATAGTATGAGTGAAGAAATAACAACACAAAGAATGCCCGAACAATTTTCAGACATACTGCTAGTATTGGATAAAGAGAAAAAGAAAATTCAGGCTGTAAAGAGTATTGATGATAACGGGAATATGGAAACCGTTGATCCTACGAAAAAAAATCAGAGCCATTTTATGCGGGTGGACAAACATGGAGACTTCTTTTCCAACTTCTTCTCCAATTTTTTTAGCCAGCTAAAGAACCCTAGCAATTTTTCATTCTTCAAGGTACCTGCACCTCTTGCGGTTGAGAAAGCACAGGAAATGCAGCTACAAATAAACAATCCAACTCCCGAGGGAGAAAAAGTGATGAAAGATCAAGAATTAAAACCAGAGTTAAGCCTCGATAAAAAACAAGAAAATCAAGACAATATGGAAACAACACAGACAACACCAGAAACAAGCGAATACCGCTACAAACCGGAACAGATAGATTGGGAGACGATGAACAATCTTGGGTTGAGTAAAGAAAAACTTGAAAAAATGAACCTTCTTGACCCGTTGCTAAAAGGCTACAAGACCAATGAACTGGTTCCTGTGAGCCTGAACCTCGGGACAGCCGTTACCCGTTTGGATGCTCGTTTGTCGCTACAGCCGAATGATGACGGACAAATCGTGGTTGCCATTCACGGTATCCGTAAAGAGCCCAACCTCAACTTTGAATTTTTCGGACATAAATTCAATCAAGATGACAAGGATAACTTGCTAAATACCGGAAATATGGGGCGTGTAGTCAACCTGACCAATCCGAAAACAGGAGAAACCATTCCATCAATCGTTAGTGTGGACAGACTGACAAATGAATTGGTTGCTCTAAAAACCGATTTCATTAAGATACCTGACGAAATAAAAGGAGTAAAACTTGATGAAACCCAAAAGCAAACTTTAATGGAGGGTAAACCACTTCAATTAGAGGGTATGATTTCTAAAAAAGGAACAGAATTTTCGGCAACAGTACAGTTCAATGCAGACAAACGTTATGTAGAGTTCTTGTTTGACAGAGCGGGCAACAATCAGCAGTCGCAAAATAACCAACAAAAAAGTCAACAAAATCAGTCGCAGGAAGCACCAAGGACTTTTAGAGGTAAAGAATTGGATGATGAACAATACAATAAGTTCAAAGCAGGTGAGACTGTTTATGTAGATGGGCTGATAGATAAAAAAGGTCAGAAATATCAAGGGTATATCACACTGAACAAAGAAACTGGTAAAACTGGTTTTTCCTTCCAAAACCCTAATAAGCTCAAAGAACAGGCAAAACCTACGGAAGCCCACAAAACTCAAACCGCTGTCAATTCGGAGGGTAAAACCAATGAAGCGACCAAAAAGATTAAAGAACCTCTACAGAAAGGACAGCAAGCTCCGAAAAATAAAAAGCAACAGGAGAAACAAGAGAAACCCGAAACACCTGCCAAATCAAAAGGCAGAAAAATGTAATAAAGTATGAAGACAATTATTGCAGAAAAACCAAGCGTAGCAAGGGAAATAGCCGGACTTGTAGGTGCATCCGATAAAAAGGATGGCTATCTCACAGGCAACGGCTATTTTGTTACGTGGGCATTCGGACATTTAGTAGGCTTGGCAATGCCGGAAGATTACGGCATTTCGGGATTTGATAAAGCGGTTTTACCTATACTGCCTAACCCTTTTTTATTAACAGTTCGTAAAGTAAAAAAAGACAAAGCTTACACTACTGATGCCGGTGCATTAAAGCAACTGAAAGTAATCAAAGAACTATTCAATAAAAGCGATAGCATTATTGTAGCAACAGATGCAGGCCGTGAGGGCGAATTGATATTTCGCTATATATACGAATACCTCAAATGCAACAAGCCATTTGAACGTCTATGGATCAGCTCGCTTACCGAAAAAGCCATTAAGCAGGGTTTTGATAAATTAAAAGTTAGGTCAGAATTTGACGGACTGTATAAGGCAGCACAAGGAAGAAGTCGTGCCGATTGGCTCGTCGGTATTAATGCTACCCAGGCGTTAAGCATTGCCGCAGGAAATGGCATATATTCGCTTGGGAGAGTTCAAACACCTACGCTGGCTTTGATATGTAAGCGTTATCTCGAAAACAGGGATTTTAAAGTGAAGAAATATTGGCAAATACAATTGCAGCACAACAAAGAATTTATTGATTTCAATAGTCTTTCCAAAACCGAATGGGATGACCAAAAGTTGGCAGGAGATACGTTGAAATCTATTGAAAGAGTTAAGAGCGTTACCGTTACTTCTGTGGAGAGTAAAAGTATTACAGAGCAACCTCCTTTATAGTTCGACCTTACGGGATTACAAAAGGAAGCCAATAAGAAACTCAATCTTTCTGCTGAAGAAACCCTCAATATTGCCCAAGGTTTGTACGAAAAGAAATTCATTACTTATCCACGTACCGGAAGTAAATACATTCCCGAAGATATGTGGGCAGAGATCCCCGGCCTTGTGAGAGCCTTGCAGGACAGGGAAAGCTGTAAACAAGCCACCTCAAAAATGAAATGGGGACGTTTCAATAAGCGTATTGTAAATGACCTTCGGGTTACCGACCACCATGGTTTATTGATTACTGAGAAAATCCCATCAGCTCTGAACGCAAAGGAAAATGCGATTTATGACATGATTGCTTTTCGATTGCTCGAAGCACTTTCAGGGGTCTGTATAAAAGAGATTACCGATATAGGTTTACAGGCATTGCATTATGATTTCACGGCGAAGGGCTGTAAGATAACTGAAGCAGGCTGGCGTTCTATTAAAGGTAGTTTTTTCGATGCCGATACCGAAACTGTACAGGATCTTCCTGAATTAAAAAAAGGCGATGAACTCAAAATAAAAAAAGCCTCCGTTCTCGAAAAGAAAACTAAACCACCTGTACTTTATACCGAAGCTGGGCTTTTGTCGGCTATGGAAAGTGCCGGAAAGGAAATTGAAAATGAAGACGAACGCAAGGCTTTACAAAATATTGGTATCGGTACACCTGCCACAAGAGCAGCGATTATTGAAACTTTATTTACCCGTAATTATATCCAACGGGAAAAGAAGTCTTTAATCCCTACTGAAAAAGGATTGCAGGTGTATGAACTGGTCAAAGACAACAAAATTGCAGACGTAGCCATGACTGCCGAATGGGAACTTGCCTTGCAGAAAATCGAAAATGATGAAGCCAATGCCGGAGAGTTTCAGAAGGAAATGGAAGCCTACGCTTCAACCATTACCAATGAATTATTGCAAACTACCATTGCCATAAAGAACCTGCCTAATTTGATTTGCCCAAAATGTAGAAGCCAACATGTAATTATCCGTGATAAGATTGTCAAATGTCCAGATGAAGCTTGTAATTGGTTGCAGTTCCGTAATGTGTGTGGTGTGCAAATCAGTATTGCTGATATTGAAAGCCTTGTAAGTAAAGGAAAAACTTCACTCCTCAAAGGAATGACTAGTAAAGCTGGAAAGAAGTTCGATGCCTATATCGTATTGAATGAAAAAGCAGAAAGTTCATTCGAATTTGAGAAAAATAAAAGCTACAAAAAATAATGGAAAATAAACCTGTCATTAGTCCAATGGAAATCAAAAACCTGATTTATACTATACGTGGAAAACAAGTGATGCTGGATAGTGACCTTGCTTCCTTATATCAGGTGGAAACCAAGAACCTTAACAAAGCAGTAAAACGAAATATTGAAAGGTTTCCAGTTTCTTTCTGCTTTCAACTGACCGAAGAGGAAGTTCAAAACTTGAGGTTCCAATCTGGAACCTCAAGTGTAAGTTACGGTGGAAGACGTTATTTGTCCTATGTTTTTACAGAACAAGGGATTGCAATGGCTTCTGCAATACTTCGTTCAGATATTGCTGTTAAAGTCAGTGTTGAAATTATGGAAGCCTTTGTAGAGATGCGAAGAATACTTACCAGCAATGCCTCGCTATTTAACCGCCTGGACAAAATAGAGCTTAAACAACTGGAAGCCGACCAGAAATTTGAAGATATTTTTAGGGCACTGGAAAGTGATAAACTCCATAGCGAAAAAGGTATTTTCTATAACGGGCAGATTTTTGATGCTTATACCTTTATTTCTGATATTATCCGAAGTGCCAAAATTTCCATTATACTCATTGATAATTATGTTGACGATACAGTCCTCACATTGCTCGGAAAGCGTG
The DNA here is from genome assembly GCF_002734245.1 of Sphingobacterium sp. 1.A.4. Taxonomy (NCBI): domain Bacteria; kingdom Pseudomonadati; phylum Bacteroidota; class Sphingobacteriia; order Sphingobacteriales; family Sphingobacteriaceae; genus Sphingobacterium; species Sphingobacterium sp. 1.A.4. The sequence continues at coordinate 71,147 of NZ_PEAZ01000012.1, read as the reverse complement.
AGCAGTCAGTAACTGCCAAGATTTACACCAAAAATATCAATAACCAATTACAGCTTGATTTGCAACGATACAACAGCCAATATCCAGCTATTGAAATTGAGCTTTTCTCTGATGCTCACGACCGTTTTCTGATTGTTGACAATACAGAACTCTACCATATCGGAGCATCGTTAAAAGACTTGGGCAAAAAATGGTTTGCCTTTTCACGAATGGATATTGAAGTCGGCAGGATGCTCCAAATCCTGAACAAGCCATAAAAAAGCACCTCGAATTATCGGAGGTACTTTGTTACTGATTACGCCAAATCCCACCTTTCAAAACCAAATTGTTTTGCCGCTCGTTGTTTTTATTATTTCCGTTTGTAATTTATTTGAATTAAGCCTGTTTCAAATGCCTTAGCTTTTACAAATTCAAGTACTTGTTCTGGTCTTCCGTCTTTAAAAAGCCTCGTTCCATTACCTAATAAAACTGGTACAACAGAAATTATAAACTCGTCTATTAAATCGCGTTCCAATAATTCATTTATTATTTCTGCACCACCGTCACAATAAATATTTTTACCGTTTTCTGATTTCAGTTGCTGGACTAATTCGGTTAAGTTTCCTGTGTAAAATGTTATCCTGCCAAGATTTGGTCTTTCTGTTCTTGTGATAACATACACATTTCTTTCTCCATTATCGTAGTGAGAAGCACCAATTTCTTTAACAACATAATCGTAGGTTCTCCTGCCAATAATTAACGTATCAATGGTTTCGGTAAACTCTTTATAACCGTAATCTTCGCCCTTTTTTTCTACTAATTTCAGGAAACTAAGATCGTCATTAGGTTTTGCAATGTAGCCGTCTAAACTTGTTGCAATGAATAGTGATAATTTTCGCATTTGTTCTATGTTGGTCTGTATTATTTAATCTAAAATAATATTCTTCCCTTCCTCTTTAAGTTTTTCTAAATTCTCCTTCATTTTTTTTATTTGTTCGGCAGAGTTTCCGTGCCAAACGGCTACTTCCCCTACTATTTTAAACGGATGTTTTGAACGGTAGGACTTTGTCGGATTGCCTGGGAATTTTTTGTCTGTAACGTTTGGGTCATCCTCAATCTCGTCGGTTGCTTCTACCAGATAAATCCGTTCACGTCCTGTGCCTGACGCAAGTTCTGCACCTAATATTGCTGTATTCAGTGTTGCCGAAACATAAATGTGTTTTAATACTCTGTTTTCTTCATAATTGGTATTAAACCCCACCTGAATGTAATCGCCAATTTTCAGGTCGGCTTTTGTTCCGTGAAAATAGGTTTGGGCAAAAAGTGTGGGAGTATGATGTGTTTTTGGGGTTGTTGTTTTGTCTGTGTCCATTGTATTTCTTTATTATTTTTCTTCCACTTTTTTAATTTCTGCATTCATTAGCTCCAATGCCTTTTGAAAATATCTTTCCAAGATGATTAATTCATTGGTGGTAAATGATGAAAACAGGTCATCGGTTTTATCCTGATATTCTTTATAAAATGGTGTAATCAGGTCTGTTATTCTCTTGATGTTTGGTACTATAATTATTTTCCGCCTATCGGTTTTGTCTGGCTGTCTTTTTACCAGTTTTTTGCTTTCAAACCTGTCTATTAACCCAGTTACCGAACCTGTTGTTAAACCAGTAAGCACGGCAAGTTCCCCTGCTGTCATTTGTCCTTTTTGAATTATGAAACCCAAATATTTATGGTCGGTTCCGTTCAGCCCAATTTTCCTGCCGATGCTTTCGTGCATTTGAATAGACGTATAGACATACCGTTGGCTTATTTTTCTTAATTGGGTTGCTTCCTCTTTGTTAGACATAATATCTCGTTTAAAAAGTATCTTGTTTGCAAAGGTAAATATTTTTTAAATATTGCCCCAAATATTATAGTCAAATTAAAAGCCGGATGGTTTTTAATGTGTCTGACAGGGAAATGGGGTTGAAATGCAATTACAGCTTGGTCTTTACATACCTGCCACCACTCTTAAGCAAAGAAGTTTTTTGAAATAATCAATTTTAGTCCTTGGCTATTAAAATGCTATTACGCCAAATACCGCCTTTCAACGCCAAACCCTGCAACATTCCCAGAGACATTTGCTTCCTCTTATAATTTTAGGATTTAAGTAAAATTCTAAACAAGATATAGTATGGACGTACAGCAAAAAGACCTATCGTATTTCAGATTACGACTGCAAGAATTACTGAACAGCAGCTTCCCCGAAAAGGCGCACGACCAAAAATTTATAGACCAACGGTCTTCGTGGGCTGCCAATGCTTATGAGGGTGCTTTCCGTTCGGGAAACGCAATTGAGCAATGCAACGAAATAGCCAACTACATACTGTTTGAGGGCTTACATTTCTCCAAATTTGACACAGTATTCAAAGTGGTATGCAATGAGTTTGATACCATAATGGCAGATGAGGAACTGCGCCCGTTCGCCCTGAAAATGCTTCCTGTTTGCGAACCTGTATTTGCAGAATATGAATTAACCGATGATTTCGCCTATGGGTATGAGTTCGATTTACTCTATACCGAATTGACCGGAACCATCGCAATCTGGATAGAGGAACATGGGCTTCAATAAACGCCAACATCTCCAACTGAATATTGATGCCTTACGAATTGCTTTTAAACTGGAAAAGGAGAAACGACAAGCCACCGTAGGCGAAAGACTGCTAATGATGCAATACAGCGGATTTGGCGGTCTTAAATTCGTGTTGAACCCAATAGTGAATAATACAGACATCAATCATTGGAGAAAAACGGAACACGACCTTTTTCCAATGACACAGGAACTCCATCAACTACTCAAAGAAAATTCCGAAGACGAAAAGCAATACCGCAAATATGTAGATAGTATAAAAAGTTCTGTGCTTACGGCTTTCTATACACCGCCACAGGTCATAGATGCGATTTCCGCAAGCTTACGTGAAAGCGGTCTGAACATCGAAAAATTCCTTGAACCATCCGCAGGTATCGGCTCATTCATACAATCTTTTTCGGAAAATCAATCGGTAAATGTTACCGCTTATGAGAAAGATTTGTTGACAGGCAAGATTTTAAAACAGCTTTATTCTGAAAGTAATATCCGAATAAGTGGTTTTGAAGAAATCCCCGAAACGGAAAAAAACAGCTATGATGTGGTTGCGAGTAACATTCCGTTCGGCGACACATCCGTGTTTGATCTTTCTTACTCCAGAAGTAAAGACACAGCCAAAGTACAAGCTGCACGAAGCATTCACAATTACTTCTTTCTGAAAGGAACTGATATGCTCCGTGAGGGCGGACTATTAATGTACATAACCTCACAAGGCATTCTCAATAGCCAAAAGAACGAACCCATACGCAGGGCGTTGATGCAGGATAATAATCTGATTTCAGTTGTTCGCTTACCCAACAATCTTTTTACAGAATATGCGGGTACAGAAGTCGGAAGCGACCTGATTATCCTCCAAAAGAATACGGCAAAACAAAAACTTACTGAAATTGAAGAACTTTTTTGTCAAAGCAAACCAACGGCCGAATTACGACGGAACTCACCAGAACTTTCCCGGTTTAGACCGCAAAGCACTCGGAATTGAAGATTTGTATTCCAGCCAAAAGGACACGGTTTGGATGATTAAGCTGAACAATGGTGCTATCTGCGACCACGAGGTAGGTGCAGGAAAAACGCTAATAATGTGTACAGCAGCGCAGGAAATGAAGCGGTTGGGCTTAGCCCATAAGCCGATGATTATCGGGCTGAAAGCCAATATACCTGCCATTGCCGAAGACTACCGCAAAGCCTATCCCCACGCTAAAATTCTTTATCCAGGTGTTGATGATTTTACACCCAAAAAACGCCTGCGGATTTTCGGAGATATTAAAAACAACGACTGGGATGCTGTTATCTTGACACACGACCAGTTCGGTATGATACCGCAATCGCCCGAAATACAAAAAGAAATCCTCGAAATAGAATTGGATAGCCTGGAGCGTAACCTTGATGCGCTGAAATCGCAAGGTAAGGAAGTAACAAGAGGGATGCTTGCCGGAGTTATCAAGCGGAAAGAAAATCTTGAAGTAAAGCTGAAAACGTTGCAACACGATATTGAAAACCGCAAAGATGATATAGTGGACTTTAAGATGATGGGCATCGACCATTTGTTTGTGGACGAGAGCCACCAGTTCAAAAACCTGATGTTCAACACCCGTCATACACGGGTTGCCGGACTGGGCAACGTGGACGGGAGCCAAAAGGCACTGAACCTGCTCTTTGCTATCCGCACCATTCAGGAGCGTACCAATGCGGATATGGGGGCAACTTTTCTTTCGGGTACTACCATCAGCAATTCGCTGACAGAATTGTACCTGCTGTTCAAATACCTGCGCCCTCGTGCATTGGAAAAACAGGGCATTCATTCTTTTGATGCGTGGGCAGCTATCTATGCAAGGAAAACCACCGATTATGAATTTTCAGTAGCCAACAATATAGTTGCTAAAGAGCGTTTCCGCTACTTCATCAAAGTGCCGGAACTGGCGCAGTTCTATTCTGAAATTACAGATTACAGAACGGCAAAGGATATTGGTATCGACCGCCCCGAAAAGAAAGAGGTATTGTACAATATACCGCCAACGCCCGACCAAGAAGATTTTATACAAAGCCTGATGCTGTTCGCCAAAACGGGCGATGCGACTTTGCTCGGCAGATTGCCGCTATCCCAAAGGGAAGAAAAAGCAAAGATGCTTATTGCCACGGACTACGCCCGTAAGATGTCGCTTGATATGCGAATGGTAAGCGGGATATATGACGACCATCCCGACAATAAAGCTTCACATTGCGCCGCAAACATTGCCAAATACTACAACCAGTTTAACCCACAAAAAGGAACGCAGTTCGTTTTCTCTGATTTGGGAACTTGCAAGCCGGGCGAATGGAATGTGTACTCCGAAATTAAACGCAAACTCGTAGAAGACCACGGCATACCTGCAAACGAAGTAAGGTTTATTCAGGAGGCGAAAAATGACAAGCAGCGTAAAGACCTTATCAACGGGATGAACGAGGGCAAAATCCGTGTACTGTTCGGTTCTACGAGTATGCTCGGAACTGGCGTAAACGCACAAAAAAGAGCCGTTGCCGTGCATCATTTAGATACCCCGTGGCGACCATCAGACCTTGCGCAAAGGGATGGGCGGGCTATCAGAAAAGGGAACGAGATTGCTAAATTCTTTGCGGATAATAAAGTAGCCGTAATTATCTATGCTGTTGAAAAATCTTTGGATAGCTACAAGTTTAACCTGCTGTATAATAAGCAGCTTTTCATCGACCAGTTGAAAACCAACAACCTGACCAAAAGAACGATTGACGAGGGCAGTATGGACGAAAAATCGGGTATGAATTTCTCGGAATACGTGGCAATCCTGTCAGGAAATACAGACCTATTGGATAAAGCCAAACTGGAAAAACAGATTGCCGGACTGGAAAGCGAAAAGCAGGCGTTCAACCGTTCTAAATTCAGTGCCAAATCTAAGGTGGAGAATTATACGGAAATGTTGCGAAGCACTCAATCCCGTTTGAAACGGATGAGTACGGACTGGGAAAACTTGCAGCAACGCATACAAAAACGTTCGGATGGTACAATCGAAAATCCTGTGCGGCTGGATGGCTTACCGCCAAATGCCAACCCGAAACAAATCGGTGCAAAGCTCAATCAGATTGCGGACAAAGCCCACACCGGAGGACAGTATGATGAAATAGGTACGTTGTATGGTTTTACGCTGTTGGTAAAAACAGAATTGACACAGAAAGACAGTGCAAGCCTTGTCGAAAAAGCCAACCGTTTCTTTATTCAGTGCGAGGGCAATATCAAATACACGTACAACAATGGTGTAATGGCGAAAGACCCCGAAACCGCCGCAATGAACTTTATACGGGCTTTGGATAAGCTGCCGGGATTTATCAAGGAGGAACAGGATAAGGTTACGGAAATCCAAAAAGACCTGCCCGTACTCCAGGAAGTGCTTAACGGTACGTGGGCTAAGGAAAACCGATTGAGTGAACTGAAAACAGAACTGGCTGCCGTTGAAAGAAAAATACAGCTATCTATAACGCCGGAAACTAAATCAGATGCCCCGGAGCAGGCAGAAAGGCAGAAAGAATTACCGCAGGTTCAGGAAAGCATTGTAAAGACAAAAGGTGTTCATATGCCCCGTGGTGTATTGTAATGGTTATTTACTTCTCGTCCTGCTCGTCCATTTTCTTAATCAGGGCTTCACACAAGCTGTCAAGGAATTTTGTCCGGTTTATTTTACGGGCTTTCAGTTCCATAAAAGTGTGGTAAAAGTCGCCTAATTCAATATTAAAGGCATCCTCAAATGTTTTGGCAATCAATTTTATGTCTGTATTCCCATTGTTAAATACACCGTGGGAATACAGTGCATATATCAGCTCGGTTAGTGCTGTCTTGCTTGCTGTCCAGTTAAGGGAGTTATCCGAACCCTTTTTCTGATTGATATTATTTAGCCTGTCCTCCAAATAAACTTGTATCAGGTCATTGGCAATTATCTTAGCTACCTTATAATCGTGTGAAGTAGAAAAACGATGGTCTGCTTCAAAATAAAAGGTATCTAACCATAGCCTTATATCGTGTTTTCCCCGCACAAAAAATTTCTCGTCAACGAAAGAATTATTGGTACGGTAATACTTTTAAAATCGAGGTTGTTGTCAAAGAACCTTTTTAGCTTATTCAGTTCTTTGGTAAAATATTTCCTGATGCGTTTGGCTCCGTAGGGTTTTCTCGTTTCGATTTTATAAATGGCATTATAGTAGACGAGTTTTGAAACAATAACAGGTTTCTGATACTTGAAAAAATGGATTTCTTCTTCCAAGTTTCTAAAGTCGTTTTTCAGTACAAACTTCTTTAAGTCGGTAAGACTATGAATGATAAATTTTATTGCAGTTTCAATCTTCTGTACAGAGAAATTGGTTTCAATCTCTATTTCCTTGATTTCATTTTCCAGCTTATTTAGTGTTTCATTGTAGAATTTATTCATCCGCCTATTTTTAATTACATACTATTAGTAATTACATAAGCTAATACTCTTCATATTAGCTTATATGTAATTACTGCTTATAGAACTTCAATCCCTACCATGTTGACGATGGAACGAGAGGTAGTTGCATCCATTAATTGGGTTGTAATATGATGCAGGTCAATCCTTGCGAAATTATCCCTGCATCATTAATTTCATTTATTTTTTACATTTTAAAACCTTAGTAAATCAATTTTAATAAGTCAATGCCAGTCCCACGCCGAAGCCCATATCACTATCATAGTGGGTGCGAATACCAATATTTTTATTGATGATGTATCTGAGTTCACCCATATATTCTAAATCAGTATTTACCATAAAGCCCCCCCTTAACCTTTTTGAAATAGGAATATCTTCACGCATTAACTGTAATCTGACAATTCCGTCATGGTACACTTCTGCCTGAAAATTGACCAACATAGGTAAGGTGTACATAAACCCTACACTAAAGGCTCTTCGGGTATCTTTCTTGTTGATTTGTCCAAAGATGTTTTTTTCATGCTCATCTTCTCCCATTTTACGGTATCGCCAATCAAACCCTACAAACGGCATGAACCATTGCATCTTACCAATATATCTTCCCAAATGGGTTTCTACTTCATAACCATGCATACTATTATAACCTAAACGCCATTCAGTACCTAATTGATAACGTGCGTTCATCAGCATAGCTTCTCCATCATTACCATTGGTTGCAAAATCATTTTGTGCCATAAAATGAGGCATATTACTTTCTCTTTGCAATTCCTTATAAGCTTTTGCCTTGTCGGGTAAGTAAGGGTTTTTATAGTCTCCAACTTCAAACACCCTGTTCATTCCTGCCATCATATGATAAAGGATATGGCAATGGAAAAACCAATCACCCTCTTCGTTCGCCAAAAACTCAATAGTATCGGTTTCCATTGGCATAATATCTAAAACATTTTTCAATGGAGATTTTTCTCCCTTTCCATTAATAACCCTAAAATCAAATCCGTGAAGATGCATTGGATGTCGCATCATTGAATTATTATATATGGTAATCCGCAGGACTTCGCCTTTTTTTACAGGAATTTTATCTGTTTCCGAAAGTATTTTATTATCCATGCTCCATACATAGCGGTTCATGTTGCCAGTAAGTGTAAATTTCAGCTCCTTTACGGGTGCATCTTTAGGAAGAGTAGTATTGTGTGGCGATTGTAACATTGCATAATTTAATGTTTTGATTTCTCCCAAAGCATTCGCATTATAACGATTAGGGTCGTTATCCATATTCATACCGCCGTGCTGACTATGGTCTATCTTTTTTTCCCCATTTCCTGTAATTTCCGGATACATCACTACATTCATGTCCATTTGGTTCAGGCTCATTTTCATACCCATATCGTCCAAGTCGCCATTCATTTTCATCATATCGTTCATCATCTTCATCCCCTCAAAATACTTTAATCGTGGAAGCGGAGAAATAAGCTGCTTGACCCCGTTACCTATAAAGTAACTTGCTGATTGTGTCCTGTCCTCGGTTGTTGCTAAAAATTCATAAGACAAACCATCTTCGGGTATGGTCACCACAATATCATAAGTTTCAGAAACTGCGATGATTAATCTATCCACTTCCACAGGCTCTACATCATTTCCGTCGTTCGCTACTACCGTAATTTTTCCTCCGGCATATCTTAACCAGAAATACGAAGATGCTCCGCCATTAGAAACACGTAATCTAACTTTGTTGCCTGCTTTTAGTTTTTTACCATCGATTGTTGCTAAATCGGTCATATGGTTACCGTTTATCAATATCTTGTCATAATAAACGTCACTAACATCCATTGCCAGCATTCGCTTCCATTCATTCTTTACTTTCACTCCAAATTTCCCTTCTTTAATCGCTTCAACGTATGATTGTGTAGCCCCTTTTTTGATAGCAGCCCAATCATTGGCATTGTGTAACATGCGGTTAATGTTATTTGGATTAAGATTTGTCCACTCACTTAATATAATAGGAACAGTCGGCAAATCATCAATACCTTTCCTAAAGGTTTTATCATCCTCTCTTTTTTTCATAATAAAGCTACCGTACATTCCAATCTGTTCCTGCAAACCTGAATGGGAATGATACCAGTGCGTACCGTGCTGGATAATTGGGAACCGATACGTATAAGTTGTACCCGGTTCAATTGGTTTTTGGGTAAGCCAAGGCACACCGTCTTCTTTATTAGGCAGAAACACACCGTGCCAGTGCAGTGATGTACTTTCCTTTAATTGATTGTGCACTACAATTTCGGCAGTGTCGCCCTCCGTAAATGTAAGGGTTGGCATGGGTATCTGCCCGTTTACCGCAATCGCTCTTTTTTCTTTGCCTGCATAGTTTACAAGCGTATCTTTTACAAACAACTCGTAGTGTACTATCTTCTGTGCAAATAGCGTTTGTGTGCAAAGAAATATCAATATTGTTTGCAATATTCTTATCGGTATCTGATTATATTTATTCATTATTTTTAAATTTATTTAATGCTATCTTCCATTTTTCCAAACCATTCTAACAACACCTGTCTATCATCATTTGATAAAACTGCATTACGATGAATTAGTGTATATGACGACAATGGCATTTCCCCGTCCTTAACTTGCCCGGCCATAGCCCTGAATTTATTTCGCTGCCTGCGGACAGAATAGTCGCCAAATTCGCTAAAGTTGAGTTCCTCTTTGCCCTTTTTGATATGCTCCGCCATGTACCATGCTCCTGGCTGGATGCGGCTGTACCACGGATAACGCGTATTGTTGCTATGGCAGTCGTAACAGGACTGGACAAGGATAGCCTTTACATTTTGGGGTACGGCGTACACACTTTCGATATGGGTGGCTGGCACTTCGTCCGACTGGTTACGTGATGGCTGATAAAACTGTATGCCAATTAGGATAGCAGCCAATCCTAATATGATTTTCTTTACTATTGACATAAATATTTCATTGTAGCTTGATTTTGAGAGTAAATTACTGTTTTTGCTTTTTTAGATACTTGGTATAGTTATCCTTACTTTCAAAGTAGGACACTTCACCGTTGTTCCCTGTAACGGCAATCACCGCAACAGCTTTGTCCACCTGCTTATTAGAGTAGGGGTCTATTGCCAATCGTACAGTAGCATCCTTTGGAATACGCTCCTTGCACATTTCGCAGCATCCATAGTATGTTTTGCCGTCAAATTTTACGTCAAACTGCTTTTTGCCCATATAGGCATCATTAACCATGCAGATTTCATCCGATGAAACCAATTCGCCTATTTGAGTACCGTGCTGATGGTTTTCCGAAGTAGCCTCGGAATGATGTTGTACGGCTTCATCTTTGTTTGACCCTGCCTGCCCGCAAGCAGTAAATAACAGGGTCAAAAGAGAGATAAAGCCAAATATTGGTTTGCTCATTTTAAAATTATTCTTTGAATTTTATTATTTTTCCTGGTTGTTGTTTTCAAACTCTTTTAGTTTGCGCTTCATCAATGCAATTTCATCCGCTTGGGTTTTAAGTATGTTTTTTTGCAATTCTATCAGTTCAGGGTCGGTTAGATGTGCCTTTTCGGACATCAGTATGGCTGCTGCGTGATGGGGTATCATACCCTTTGCAAACTGCTTGTCCCCGACATTGAGTTGTTCCCTGATACCAAACCATGAAAAAATGCCAACGGCGACTGAAATTATTGCTATCAACCAGTTCATCTTCCTGTTGGGGTACATCATCTTCATGATCAATAATTCGATAAGCAGCATTGCCGAGGTCATCAGCAGGGTCATGTACAGGTTATTGATATTGGGTATCAGGTTCTGCCACTCGTCAATCATGGCGTACATGATAAAATACATCACTGCGAACATGGCGACAGCCATCACCGCAAAGCGTTTGTACATGCCCGAAGCATGTTTTGGATTGTGCGTGCCATGCTCCGAGGCATGACCCGCATTGTGATTGTTTTGCATATTTTCCATAACCCGAAATTTATTTGCTGTTAATTGTTTTTTCCACCTTACCGCAGGTCAGCATTTTAGAACCGTAGTAAGGGTTTTTGATTTCCTTGTTTTCGCTGAACCAAACAGCACCCTTACCGTCATTGAACATCGGGCAATGGTCCTGATACAATGTTTGCGATGTACCGAACAAATCAATCAGGTCTTTCAAATCTTCGCCAAGCGAGGCCAAATGTTCCCGCTGGTGGTGGATGTTGCCGACATTTTCCCCGATATGTTCTGCGTGTTCTTTAGCATCGTCCGCTATGTCCATGTACTTTTTGTGCTTATCGGCAGGAACGGCTTTCATGTCCACTTTATTCAGGGTAGCTAACAGCTTTTTCCCTGAACTGGCGGCAGCTTTGTCATCGTCCGAAACAAGGGCGTTCTTTAAGGACAGATAATCGGTAACTATGGGCGCAATAGAAAAGTTTTTTGCTTCTTCTTTTCCTGTTGCTTTTGCTTCCTGACCGCTCGGAGTTTCACTCACAACGGGCGCAGCTACCGTATCATCCTCTTTTGGTTGGGAAGCTGACTGTTCTTGTGATACAACAGCAGTATCACTTGAAGACTGCTCGTTTTTGTTGGATGCCTGATTGCATGATACTGTTACAAATGCCATGATAACAGCAATGATTGATAATGTTAGATTTTTCATTTTTATTTATTTTTTGATTTTTAAAAAACTTGCGTTAATAGCCACTACAATGGTGCTTACACTCATCAGCACAGCACCCATAGCGGGATTTAAAACAAAATTCGGATAGAGTACGCCTGCCGCAAGCGGTATTGCCACCACGTTGTAGCCAACCGCCCATATCAGGTTCTGTACCATCTTTTTGTAGGTAAGTTTGCCGAAGTCAATCAGTTTGACCACATCCCTCGGGTCGCTGTCTACCAATATGATATCCGCTGTTTCGGCAGCCACGTCCGTACCGGAACCCACGGCAATGCCCACATCTGCCTGTGCTAGTGCCGGGGCATCGTTCACACCGTCACCTGTCATGGCAACTACTTCACCTTTGTCCTGAAACTCCTTTACTTTTTCCTGCTTGTTGTGCGGAAGCACATTAGCCAAATACCCGTCCATACCCAATTTTCCGGCTACGGCAGCAGCAATCCTGTCGTTATCCCCCGTGAGCAGAAAGGACTTTATGCCCATTTTTTTGAGTTCCTCAATCGCCTGTGCCGACCCCTCACGGATGCTGTCTGCCAAAGTAATGAGGCCGATTACCCGGTCATCAATGAGGACAAAGTTGACCGTTTCGGCTTCCTGATTGATTTCGCTTGGTATTTCCGGCAGGGAAAGGTGGTTTTCGGTGAAATAATTCGGGCCGCCAGCTACGACATTTTTCCCGTTCACAACACCTTTAACACCTATGCCCTGCATATAGCTGAAGTTTTCACACTTCCATAAGGCAAGGCTCTTTTCTTTCAATGTAGCCATAATGCCTTTGGCGATATGGTGTTCCGAATTTTGCTGTACTGCGGCGGCATACTGGATAACCTCATCGACATTATATTCGTCTGTTAACGGTATAATCTTTTCTACGGCATGGGAACCTTTGGTGAGCGTTCCGGTCTTATCAAAAATGACAGTGGAAAGTTTTCGGGTGGTTTCAAATGCCGTACGGTTGCGGATGAGCAGTCCATTGGTCGCCGAAAGCGTTGTGGAAATGGCGACCACCAACGGGATAGCCACGCCCAATGCGTGCGGGCAGGCCGTTACCATTACCGTCACCATTCTTTCAAGCGCAAAGGCAATATCTCCACTGCTTGCATACCAATAGGCAAATGTGCCTATGCCCACGGCAATGGCAATAAAGGTGAGCCATTTGGCTACTTTATCTGCAAGGTTCTGTGTATTGGACTTGGTTGCCTGTGCCTCCTGCACGAGATTGATAACCCTGTTCAGGTAGCTATCTTTTCCGACCGCTGTTACCTTTACTTTCAATGCACCATCGCCATTGATAGAACCTGCGATGACCTTACCATCCTTTTCCTTTTTTACCGGAACACTTTCTCCGGTAAGCATACTTTCGTTAATATACGAAAGCCCCTCCAGTACCAAACCATCGGCAGGAATTTTTGCTCCCGGTTTTATGATAGCTGTTTCACCGCTTTGCAGGTCTTCGAGCTTAATCTTTACGGCTTCTCCGTTACGTTCTACGGTAACATCGCTCGGCAACAAAGCCACCAATGACTGTAATGCACGTGAGGCAGCCATTTGGGAACGCATTTCCAGCCAATGCCCTAACAGCATGATGTCAATAAGGGTTGCCAGTTCCCAAAAGAAATCCATACCCTGCAAGCCGAAAATAACGGCAACCGAATAAATATAAGCCACAGATATTGCGATGGCAACAAGTGTCATCATTCCGATGGCTTTGGCTTTCATCTCTCCAATCATTCCTTTTAAGAATGGTAAACCTCCATAGATATAAATCACCGTACCCAACACCAGCAGCACATATTTGTCGCCAGTGAAAGTAATGCTGAAACCTAACCATTGCTGTATCATGTGTGACAGGAGAAGGATAGGTGCCGTAATCACGAGGCTTAACCAAAAACGTGTAAGGAAGTCACCTGTATGATGCCCCTCATGTTTGTTGAAGTTTTCGTGACCATGTTCATGTTGAGAATGACCAGATTTCCCATGTCTGGATGTGTGTTCATGGGAAGCTGATGCTCCGCCAACAGGAACCAATGTCATGCCACAGAGCGGGCATTTGCCCGGTTCATCTTTTAGCACCTGTGGGTGCATGGGACACGTGTATTTTTTCATATCAAAAGGATTTAAAATTATGTTGCATTTAATCTTTTTGCCATCTCATGGGTCATTTCTTCGGCATAAGTACCATAGGCATCAACAAGTACCCCTTTATTCTCACCGTCATTGGATAATATGGCATAAATCACGGCATTGTTATCAGGACTGCTATCGAGGCTTTCAAACCTATGTGTTTCTGCAACCGTAAAGTCTTCCGGTTTTAATTTGAGGCTACTTGTTGCACAATAGAGGCAGTCCGGCAACAGACTGAAATCCATACTGTAACCACGTTGTATTAGGTCTTCAAGAGCCTGCACCATGTCATTGTACTGTACCATAGCTTTGATACCTGTTATTTAATGGTTTCGACCGTACTGCCACAGGTAAGCATCTGCGAGCCGTAATATGGATTTTTAATCGCATTTTCTTTGCTTAGCCAATTTGCTCCCTTACCTCCATTGTACATAGGGCAATGCTGGTAATAAACGGAAGTATCATGCTTGGAAACTTTAGCCAGTGTGTAGATATTTTCCGAAAGTGCCGCAAAAGCACTTCTTTGTTTTGCAACATCTTTAGATTTTGCCATGCTTTCCGCATTAGCTGTCAAATCTTGCATCATCTTCATCCAAACGGTATGCTCCTCTGCCGACAGCTTATTCATATCGACAACTTTAATGGATGCAGCCAGTTCAGTGGCTTTGGCGGACGTGGTGGATGCATCGGTTTTTATCAAAGCGTCTTTCACCGAAAAGTAATTGTCAAATACAACTTTTAACTGTGATTGGTTTTGAGCCGTTCCTTTGTTAGCGGATGCTGTCATTTCGCTATGGTTGTGGTCGCCATGTCCAGCACTCATATTCATTCCCGCATCTTTGTTTTTAGCAACCGTCTTTATAGGTCTATCGTACTGGCAACATTCGGCAAGTTTCGCATATACGTCATCCGGCGCACGGAATTTCTCACTATCATAACCAGCCAAAGCGATACGTTTCAGAATTTCATCTTGATTTGTTTTGTCACTGTCGTAGGTGAGCGTAGCCGTTTTGGTGTCTTTGTTCCATTCCACACTGGCTTCCTTTTTTACGTTACCTGCTTTTTCGATTGTGGTTTTACACATGCCACAATTACCGTAAATCTTTACGGTTTCTGTTTTCGCATTCTTTATTTGTGCGAAAACGTTTATTGAGGACAGTAATACAGCGATTACCATCACTATTTTTGATAATGATTTCATAATGATTACATTTTAAGAAATGGGTTATCAATCCCATTTCTGTTTGAATTTTAAAATAATAATATTAAATAAGGGATTTACAAAAGCCTGAATAGCTTTTGACAAGACACACCTATGGCTATCATGCCATAGTATTAGCTTATTTTAGGTGGTAGCCAAATGGAGAAAAAGCCCGAGGAATAGTAGGCTTCTTTAAAACCGAATTTTTGCTTTATTGTTGCTGTGAAGTGATTTTCTGCCTTTAATTCTATTATGGGAGGAACACTTAGGGATGTGGTTGAAGCCCCACATCTACAAGAGTTATGTGTGCAACCGCCCCCGCAGTTATCATTATTACATTTTTTACAGGATTTGTCCTTACAACCTTTTTTATGTTCTGATTTTTTGGTTTTCTCCTTTGAGCATGAAGATTGCTCGGTTTTCGTTGAATTCTTGGAACAGGCATAGCTCTGACTTGGCATCATAAAGAATACCAGACAGAATAATGTCAAAATGCTTATATGTATGCTAAAATTTTTCAACACAACAAAGTTACAAATAAGATTGGTTTTTTATATCGCTTTACGTTTTTTTTGCTATTTAAACTAAAAGTGTTATCAAGACATTAAACTATCAGTCTTTTTTCAGAAGTGATAAAATGCCCTTTTTCGGCAACCTCACCTAATGGAAATTTTGTAGAAAAAAGGGCATTTCAAACAATTGTTGGCTTAGGCTTCCAAAGGTTCAATTTTAAAGCCTGCTTTTTGTACAGTCGATATTACCTCCTGCTCGGTAATGCCCTCTGACTTCACCGTAAGTACCTTGTCCTTATTGGAGGTGTCAACTTCCCAGTGGCAAATGCCATCGGCATTATCCAAATGAGGTTTCACAGATGCTAAACATCCACCACAATTGATGTTCGTCTTAAATTGAAATTGTTTATTTTCCATTGCTTACAAATTTTAGAGTTATCTGATAATACAAATTTCCGTACTCTTCTGTTGAGTATTGTTGTGTAATTTCTTGTTTGATTTGTGAGATTTACTGTTTTACTTCTTCCATTTCAATCGAAGACTGTTACTTACCACACTAACGCTGCTCAATGCCATTGCTGCACCCGCAATCATTGGATTTAATAAGAAACCGTTGATTGGGTAAAGAATACCTGCGGCAATCGGAATGCCGATAAGGTTGTAAATGAACGCCCAGAACAGGTTTTGTTTGATAGTCGCAACGGTCTGTTTTGACAATCTAATCGCCTGTGGTATTTTGGTAAGGTCTGATGAAATGATAGTCATTTTCGCTACGTCCATTGCAATATCCGACCCTTTACCCATTGCGATACTTACGTCTGCGGTCGCAAGAGCCGTACTGTCGTTGATACCGTCGCCGACCATTGCTACCACTTTGCCTTGTGCTTGCAGTTCTTTCACAAAGTCGGCTTTGTGCTGTGGCAATACTTCTGCTTTATAATGCTTAATACCTGTCTGCGATGCAATCGCTTCGGCTGTCGCTTCGTTATCGCCTGTAAGCATATACAGGTCAATACCCATATCCTGCATTTCTTTGATTGCCTGTACCGACGTTTCTTTGATTTTATCAGAAATAGCTACTACCGCAAGAGCTTGTTTGCTGTTCGCAAACCAAATCACGGTTTTGGACTGTTTGCCCCATTCGTCAGCTTGCTTTTGCAGTTGCTCGGCAATGCGGATCTTGTTCTCTGCTAACAGCTTTTTGTTACCTACATAGTAAGTTTCGTTATTGTGGTCGGCTTTTGCTCCTTTACCAGTGATACTTTGGAAGTTGGTCAAAGTAGTTGTAGAAGCACCTTGCAGGTTTTTCACTACGGCTTCTGCCAAAGGGTGTTCTGATTGCTTTTCTAAGCTCAATAGAATATCCTTTGTTGCATCATCGCTGTTCAGCCATTCAATACCTGTTACCTCCGGTCTTCCCTCTGTAATTGTACCTGTTTTGTCTAACACGATAGCATTAACTTTTTTCGCTAATTCAAGGCTTTCAGCATCTTTAATCAGAATACCGCTTTCTGCACCTTTACCCACACCAACCATAATAGCGGTTGGGGTCGCTAAACCTAAAGCACAAGGACAAGCTATAACCAATACGGTAACTGCGGCTAACAACCCCTGTACCACACCATTATCACCACCCAAAATAAACCAAAGTATAAATGTAAGAACGGCGATACTCATCACAACAGGAACAAAAATACTTGCAATCTTATCGACCAGTTTTTGTACGGGTGCTTTACTGCCCTGTGCGTCCTGCACCATTTTGATGATTTGGGCAAGCATCGTTTCTTTGCCTACCTTAACGGCTTTGAACAGGAAACTCCCTTTTTGGTTAATTGTTCCTGCAAATACTTTTTCGTTTTCTTTTTTCAACACTGGAACAGGTTCACCACTTAACATACTCTCATCAACATACGAATTGCCCGATGTTACCATTCCGTCCACCGCAATTTTTTCGCCCGGCTTAACCATAATAATATCGCCTGCATTTACATCTTCGATGGCTTTTTGTCTTTCCGTTCCGTCCGCTTCTATTACGATAACGGTTTTCGGCTGCAAACCCATCAGTTTTTTAATGGCTGATGAGGTATTGCCTTTGGCTTTTTCTTCCAATAGTTTACCCAATAGAATAAAAGCAACGATTACGGCTGCGGCTTCAAAATACACGTGGGCGTGTAAACCTCTCTGATGCCAAAAGTCCATAAACAGCATATTGAATACACTGAATATATAGGCGATACCTGTACTCAATGCGACAAGTGTGTCCATATTGGCAGAACGGTGTTTCGCTTGTTTCCACGCATTGATGAAAAAATCTTTACCAAACCATAAAACTACTGGAGTGGAGAAAGCCCACATTATTTCATTACCGTAAGGCATATCCATAAAGAACATACCGATAATGACTACCGGAAGCGATAGGATTACCGCCCAAATGGTTTTGTTTTTAAGTTTTCTGAATTTTTCGGCGTGGATAGCTTCCAATGTTTCCTGCTGCTTGTTCTCTTCTTCGAGCAACAGGTCATAACCACCATCCTGTACCGCTTTCCTGATTTGCTCGGAACTGGTTATATTCGGCAGGAACTCAACGTTGAGGTTTCCTGTACCGTAATTCACTTCGGCATTTACTACGCCCGGAGTGTATTTTGCCATACTCTCGGCACTTCCTGCACAAGATGCACAGGTCATTCCCAATACGGGGTAGGTTTTTTTGACGGTGGGAACGCCGTAGCCTAAATCTTTGATTGCCTTTACGGCTTCGCCTACTACCTCGTTATCGCTGACGGTAATAGCAGCCCTGCGATTATTCAATTCTACCTTATGGCTCTCGAGACCTTTAACTTCTGCTAATCCTTTTTCAACAATTAATGCACAGTGTTCGCTCTCTACGTCTTCTAAGGGAATATAAATTATTTCTCTATTATTGTTTGCCATATTCTGCTTGTATTAATTTACAATACAAAGTTGGCAATTATTTAGGTTGGTGTTATTGTGGAATTTTGAAAGAGATTTGTAAGATTTACTTAACCTCATCCAAAGGCTTTCTTTTATCTTCTTTAATCTGTTTGAAATGGCTTGGTGTTAGCCCAGTTACCTTTTTGAATTGGTTGCTTAGATAAGCAACGCTTGAATAATTCAGACGGAAAGCAATTTCACTCAAAGACAATTCATCATACACCAAAAGCTCTTTTACCTTTTCAATCTTCTGGGCAATAAAATATTTTTCGATGGTAGTACCCTCTACTTCTGAAAACAGATTTGAAAGGTAATTATAATCGTGATGCAATTTATTGCTTAATACATCCGAAAGGTTGGTTTTGATGTCGCTATCCCGATTGTGCACAAGCTCGATAATGATGTTTTTTATCCTCTCTATAATCCTGCACTTTTTATCATCAATAACTTCAAAACCTAAAGGATCTAACGCTGCTACCAAAGCATCCTTTTTTTTAGAGGTTAGCTCGTTGATTAGGATAACCTCTCCCAGTTTAATATTTTCAATCTCCAAACCGAGTTTATCCAATTCATTTCGCACAACCAGGATGCAGCGGTTGCAAACCATATTTTTAATAAAGAGTGTCGTCATAACTTTTTGCTGTCCATATTCTATTAATTCATTAGCAAATTTACGATTTAAAATTCTTACTTCGACTTTTGAAGATTTAATAGAATTACAGTGAACTTAATCATCACTCTTGTACCAAATGCTGTAAATCAGGGTCGTTCTTGATACGCTCCATTTCACTTACAACAATATTCAGGATGTCTGCTTTTATCTGCTTGTAATTACTTTCAATTTCCTGCTTCATTTTATCCTCGCCCTGCTCATTTACAAAAGATAAGATTTGCGGTATTTGCTGATAGGCTTTGCTTTCTGCTGCTACCTTTTCATTATCTACTACAATTTCAGCGTGAAATATTTTCTGCTCGATACGTTCATCAAAGTTATCTGATACAGAACCGACAAACATACCCTGTGTAAGCGTTGAAATTTTGGAAGCCGGAATAAGGCTGTCTAACTGTGTGGAAATAGAGGTAGATTTATCGTTGCGGTTAATTGTCATACTTTGGCGTTTTTGTAATACTTTACCGAAACGCTCTGAAAGACTTTTAGCAGTTTCGCCAACTACCTGACCGGAGAAAACGTTACCTACGGTATTTTGTATTACTTTACTCTCCTTGTCGCCGTAATCCCTTGTTAATTGCGAAAAGTCCTGAAAGCCTAAGCAAACTGCAACTTTGTTGCTTCTCGCTGTTGCGATAAGATTGTCCAGTCCCCTAAAATAAATTGTGGGCAGCTCATCTATGATAACAGAACTCTTTAGCTGTCCCTTTTTATTAATCAGCTTGACAATTCTTGAATTGTACAAACCCAAAGCGGCAGAATAAATATTTTGACGGTCGGGATTGTTGCCTACGCATAAAATTTTTTTGGTTCTTTTGGATTGTTGATGTCTAAAGAAAAATCATCGCCAGTCATTACCCAGTACAACTGTGGGCTAATCATTCTTGACAACGGAATTTTTGCCGATGCAATTTGTCCTTGCAATTGGTCTTGTGCGCCACCTTGCCACGCATCCATAAAAGGCGATAAGTAATTTTCCAAATCAGGATATGAAGTTAAAATCGTGAATACGTCCGAATACTTTTTGTTTAGTAATTCAATGGCGTGTGGAAAAGTACAATACTTACCGTCCTCATAGATTTTCAGATACCAAATAATGGCAGCCAATAAAATGATTGGACTTTCTACGAAAAAATCCCCTTGTTTCTGTATCCAGCTTCGATTGAGGTTCAACATTATGGTATAAGCCGCTTCGTAAGCATCTGAAATGTCTGTCATAAAATCGGGATTGAGTGGGTTACAACGGTGGCTCTTGCGTGGGTCGTCGAAATTTATCACATAGAATTTGGGTTGTACTTTGTACTTATCCCGATGCTTTAGTAAGTGGTTGTAGGCTATTGTCGAAAGGTCATCAAACTTGAAATCGTAGATGTACATACTAAAGCCTTTTTCAATCTGCTGCTTGATGTAATTATTTACAATGGCATAAGATTTACCTGAACCTGGAGTACCCAATACGATTGATGCCCTGAATGGATTTACAATATTTATCCAACCGTTGTTCCATTTGCCTTTATAATAAAACTTGGTTGGCAGATTAACCGAGTATTCATTCTCCATCAATTTGGTTTCCTGCTGGAAGCTCTCGTTCTCGTTGTTGAAAACATCGTCCATTAAATTGTTGCGGAGCAATCGGCTCATCCAAACGCCTGCAACCATCAATGCGATATAGCCTATTCCTGTGGTAAGGATATAAAGGAATGTAGCCGTATTTAGCGATAGCTTTAATAGTGGGAGGTTAAGGAAGAACAGGACAAAGCCAATCCCCAAAGCCACATATATTTTGGACCATGTTATCTTTTCATTCTTGACACCTTTTGTTCCCCAACAGCTCAACGCCAGCAATACCACAGCAAAAACTTTAGTATATAAAGTATGCGAAAACAAGCCCGCCGTCCTTTGGAAATTCCCTAATATTTTGTTGATAATTTCTAACTTCCAGCCATGTTCTATAAAGAACCCATAGCAGAACCAATACAAGTGTATCAGTACCAAAAGGATACTCACAGTCCGCATAAAAGCCATTATTTTGGCTAAGCCTCTTAAATCGTCTTCTCCCTGCATTTTAAAAAGTTTTAAATGTTCGGGCGTGAATTTATAGGCTCTAAGGAGTAGCTATAAGAATGTGGAAGTCAATGGCATTGGCTGGCAGTATTTGGCTGATTAATCGCAAGAGAATACATTTTTCTGTAGGAAAACAATGAAAATATTATTTCGATGAATATCTAAGTATGTATTTTTCGAATGAGTTACTCGCTTTTAAAACACACTTAACATGATTAGCATTCCCTTCATATTTATTTTGTCCATTTAGCAATGTTTTTTTATTTTTGTCACATGAGAATGACTGTAATGTTATAATATCCTTTTCCGCTTAGTTCTTTAAGCAATGTGCTTTATTTATATAAAGCCTACTCTTCTATTATTCATTTTTTTATAACCTATACCATATCTACTGGTCAACAAGATTTGTTGCTATCTGTGGATGGTTTTTTAAATAATAAATTATGTCCGAAATACTAAGTAAAAAGGAAATAGAGCAATTTATTCATAACGGTTTTGTTCGCATTGATAATGCATTTTCACAGGATGTTGCAAATGCAGTTTTAGATATTTTATGGAATGACCTGCCTTTTGAAAGGTCAAATCCTTCCACCTGGACGGAACCAGTTATTCGTTTAGGAATGTACACTCAACAACCTTTTGTTGATTCGCTTAACACAGAAAAGCTGTATTCAGCTTTTAACCAGTTAATTGGTGAAGACAAATGGATTCCTTGTCGAAGCGTAGGCACATTCCCTGTCAGGTTTCCGTCTGATCAGAAGCCCAATGATACAGGTAAACACGTAGACGTGAGTTTTCCTGGTAATGATCCTAATAATTATTTTGAATGGCGCGTCAATGTCAAATCAAAAGGTCGAGCCTTATTGATGCTGGCATTGTATTCGGATGTCAGTGAAAATGATGCGCCTACGGTCATTTATGAAGGTTCTCACATTGATATTGTGAAGTTATTGTCTCACGAGGGAGATTCTGGTCTTTCCTTTATGGAAATTGCAGGCAAGTTGGACGAGCTGCCAACAAGAAAAGAAGTGTATGCAACGGGTAAGGCAGGTACAGTATATCTATGTCATCCCTTTTTGGTTCACTCAGCTCAACCTCACAGAGGATTGACTCCTAAATTTATGGCTCAACCTCCGTTGCTTTTGAGAGGTGAATTGACGATTTCCGATTCTGATATAGGCTATACTCCTGTTGAGAAGGCTATTCGTTTAGGAATAGAAGAACAATAAAAATGTTATTTAGAAAGAGGCTGTTTTTAACAGTCTCTTTTTTGTTGCACATAATTCCTTAATTGTATAAGAAAAGCCATAAAATCCGTTGTGTAATATAAAAAAGGCAAATTAGGATTTTTTCCTCCGGCTTTTCCTCTTCATTTTATTAGCAAAATCCTGTTCCTCGTAATCTTCGCCCTGGGCTTCGGGCAATAAACCACCCAATGCTTCAATCAAACCGTCTTCGTGTTTTTCCGTAGTTAAGAAGTCGAACAAATGGTGTGGTTCTTCCGCAGGAAGATCCGCATCATTTGATGTGGATAGTTTGGGTTGTAAAACGACAGGTTCTTTAATATCCGGTTTGATGTTATTGTTCCAATAATCGTTAAAGGTATTGGCAGAAAGTTCAGTTGCTAAACGTGAACCGTTCCAAACCGCTTTGGAATTGTGGTCAATAAATGTGATACCATAAATGCGCCCTGTATCATTCCGGCGCACGACTACATTAATACCCTGTTCCGCTAACTGCTTTTTAAATACCTGTTCATCGCTCGTGGTTTTCAGGGCAATGGTAACGGCAGATTTTAGGGTCTGTTTGGTAGGGCTATCTTTCAAAGCCGTTTTGCATTTCGCAAAATGCAATTCCAAAGCCGGAAGCCCTGCGCTCTTTCCGAAAAGCGAAGCCTTGAACGGATGCCCGGCTCTTTCGCCTTTTTCATTTAGTGGGATATACAATAAGCCCTGCTGTATCTTTCCCTGCAATTCGCCCTCGATTTTCTCGGCGGTAATATTGAACAGGGAAAGCAAAGCATTGTATTCGCCCAAAGTTTGGTACTGGTAGTAGTTCGGCAGGTGGCGAACGACCGAAGCGATTTGGCTTTTTACATCGCCTGCCCGATAATCTACCGGACGGAAAACCTTATCAGTTTGGTTGCGCTCCTTGTCTGTTGCGGGTATCAATCGGTGTTTTCTTTCCAGTTCTCGGCATACATTCATAGACCGCATTTTCTCGAATTTGTCCGAAATCTTTTTGCCCTGCTCGTCCACGCAAACCGATACAATGTGTATATGGCTGCGGTCAATATCCGTGTGTTTGAACACCACAAAAGGCTGTTCGCCGTAACCCATTTCCCGCATATACTGTTCTGCCATTTCCCTAAACTTGTCGTCGTTTACCTTGTCGTTCGGGTCAGGATTGAGCGAAATATGCAACGTATGTTTCTCGGTATTGCGGTTGGCTATCAGGTAAGGGGCAAAAGACTGGGCTAATTGTGCCACGGAATAGTGACCGCTTGCGGTTTCAATCATCTTATTGGCGAACAAAATCTGCCCGTTTTCATTCTCCACTTTAAGCTGATTGTACGCCAATGCACCGTATAAATTTGCACTTCTTCCAATTTTTGCTATCATTTCTACCGCTATTTTTTCAGGTATTTGGCTTCAAATTCTTCGCTTATTTGGATAATTCTCTGACACAACATTGCCATTTCAGCCGTCTGTTTTTCCAGTTTATACAGGAACGCTGCGGCTTTTTTCTCGGAAAAATTCTTGTACAGCAGCTTTACAATTTGGTTATAGTTTACACCTATGGAACGGAACTGGCTGTGAAAGGAGGTCAGCCGCATATAAAAATCAACCGTTCCCTTGTCAATCTGAATGGTTTTTATGGTCTTGTCAAAGATGCAGGACGTTATGAAATGCGCTTTTACCTGCATCCCTGATTTATCAAAAAGGGCAAGAAAGCGGGCGTGTTCCTGCTCGTTAAAGGAAATTGTATAGCGGATGGTCGCCGGGTCTTCTTTGGGGCGGCGTCCGGTCTTTTTCAATTGCTTTTTGTTGTTATCGTTCATCACTAATCCATTTTAAAATCCATACAAAACCCTGACTTCGGAAGGTGTTTTCTGCCCCCTGCAAAGGGCAAGTTGTTTTGAGCATCGGAAATCATTCCGAGATGCTCAAAACACAACTTGCCGTGTTCCGGTGAACACAAAAATCCGCCCTGCGGGACGGATTGGATGTAACAGGGAAAAACGGCTTGTTGCCGTTCCCGTTACCTCCCAATATGTCAAAAGTCATTCGCATAAATCCGTTAATAAAAATCACAATACAAAGTAAAGCCCTGTTCCCGATAGCGTTGCACTATGCCACAGTGCCAAACAGTGCCACACACCGCCAAACAATGCCACAGGCGTACAATCGAATGAAATTGATTGGTTCTTTGCTCTTAAATGATGGCAGGAAGACAGGCAGCCCGTGCTTCAGGAATAGCAGACAGCACGCATTCAGGAACGTAGGCAAACCTGCCTCCCTGATTGCAGGAATGCAAGAAAGCAAGATTGCACGACTGCCCGAAAGCGTGAACACTTGCTATCCAACTATACGGCTCGCCTGAATGATTGGTTGATTGACGGAATGAAAGAATGACGGCAAGCCTGCCTGATAAGCTACCGGAATGATTGCAAGGCTACTGTACTGCAAGGAAGCAGGCAATCAGGTAGGAACGTAGGCAACCCTGATAGCTTTCCTGAATGAAAGTGTGAAATCAGAACGGCTTTCCGGAACGCCTGCAAGCCTGAAAACAGGAATTTGAAAACTTTAAATTTTAAAAATATGGACACAAAAAAGAAACCTCTGTTTATCGCTTTTTCTTCACAAAAAGGCGGTGTTGGCAAAAGCACATTTACCACGCTTGTGGCAAGTACGATGCACTATCGGTTGGGCTACAACGTAGCCGTATTTGATGCGGATTTTCCGCAGCATAGTTTAATGAAAATGAAAACCCGTGATTTGGCAATGGTAATGGAAAATGAGGCTTTGAAAAAACTGGCATATAAGCAATTTACTACCATCAACAAGAAAGCCTATCCCATTACACAGCATAAAGCAGATAGCGTACTGGATGCTGCACACGAATTTGTAACGGCTTCCTCCGTTCCGATCGACGTGGTGTTTTTTGACCTGCCTGGAACTGTGAACACGCCCGGCATTCTGAAAGCACTCGCAGGAATGCACCATATTTTTACGCCTATTACCGCAGACCGTGTGGTAATGGAAAGTACGCTCATCTTTACCCAGCTTTTACAGGATGTGATTATGAAAAAGGGCGAAACTTCCATACAGACCATTAACCTGTTTTGGAACCAGGTGGATGGCAGGGAAAGCACACCTTTATACGACGTGTATAATCAGCTTATCGAGCAACTGGGGTTAAGCCTGATGCAAAGCCAAATCAAGAACAGCACCCGTTTTCGCAAGGAAAGCGAAGCGGATAGCAAATCGGTTTTCCGTTCTACTGTAATGCCGCCTGATGAGCGTTTGATGAAAGCCTGCCAGTTAGACCTGTTCATCAGCGAATTTTTAAACATCATTCAATTATAGCCCTATGGAAAAAGATAATAAACGAAAAGTAACGCCGGACATTAACGAAGAGTTGATGATGAACCTGATGGTGGACGGCGTTAAAAAAGAGGGTTTACAGCTACCGCCCGAACCTGCCGAAGAGCACGTAAAGGAAGCGGAACAAGATGAGGTAAAGCAGGAAGAATTACAACAAAGCAAACCTGCACAACGGGAAAGGAACCGCACCAAGAAAAACCTTGACGGAACTTACGGCGAACACTTTTTGAAAACCCACTCGATGACAAAGCGGGGCGATAAAAGCATTTATATCCGGCAGGAATACCACGAACGGCTATCCCGTATTGTACAGGTAATCGGTAAAGATGCCATACCCCTGTATGCCTATCTCGATAACATACTTGAACATCATTTTGAAATGTTTGAAAAAGCCATTACCGATGATTTCAACGAAAAGTTTAAACCCATTTTTTAAAAGCATCTGATTATGGAAATAGTAATTGTGATATGCCTGCTCATCGTTATTGTCCTGCTTTTGCAGGATAAGATTGTTATTCATAAAAGGTCGGAGCAAAAGCCCACACAGAAAAAAGTTAACCCGAACCTGCCCGATATTATGGGGCAGCCGAAGCCAGTAAAAAGCCATCCCCTGCCAAACACTGCCAATGAAAGCCAAATGACGGAACCGGAGATAAACCCTGATAATTTAGACATTGAATACGACGAAAAGGAAAACGTCAGCATTCAAATTCCGCAGGAAGAACTGGACGAAGTTTTCAGCAATATGCCTGATTTGGAGGAAGAGGAAGAAGAATGGAACAGGTACGGAATATCCGGTGGCGATAACGGTTTTGCCCAAGGGGTTACCTACGACGAACTAAGCTCCGTAGGGGCATTGCTCCAAAAAGAGAATTTGGAACAGGCTCAAAAGGAAACAGCGGTAGCCATAGTTCAGAAATTACAGGGAACCGAATTATTCAGCCTACTGGAAAATTCCATTGAGGGTGCTTCCCGAAAAATTGCCGAGCTTTTGGATAGCACACTTTCATCTGAAAGCGACGACGGTTCTTCCACCTTGCGGAAAAGTGATTTGAGTGATTTTGACATTGGGGAGTTTGTGTGAGCGAACTCCCTTATTTTATTTGAAATTATTTCAAGTTTCAATATGATGTAAAAAGATTATTTCTTGTCTTTTAATAACGATTATAAGTATAAAAATGACATAGTTTGTAATTTTTGAAACGATTTATTTGATTTTTATAACGATTTTATTGCTTTGTATTCTATTTTTGTGTACGTTTGTAGCACGTAAACTATAAAAGAAATGTACACGGAGATAATTAAGATAATTGAAGGGGGTTTAAAAAAAGAGCCGGCTAAAGTAATTCAATACGCTAAAAAGCTTATGGAGAAGCTAACTGAGGAGGGAAATCTTCAATTGGCTAAGGGTATAAAAAACATATTGGAGAATAAAGGAACTACTACATTGGCTATGGAGCAATTGATCACTTCGGCACCTGTTGATTCTGAAACAAGGATGAGCATTGTAGATATATTCAATCCTGCTACGGTAAAATTAGATATTGTTCTCCCTGAAACTATTGATAGAAATGTAGCAGATTTCATAAAAATCATAAATAATAAGGATAAGATCAAATCTCACGGACTGCCATTGCAATGTACTTTATTGCTTTATGGTATTCCGGGTGTAGGAAAGACAACTATTGCTAAATATGTTGCTGCACAAACGGGTTTACCTTTAGTTACAGCCAGACTTGATGCATTAATATCCTCTCTATTGGGAAATACTTCAAAAAATATTAGAAAAGTATTTGAATTTGCTGATAGTAAGCCATGTATATTGTTTTTAGACGAATTTGATGCAATTGCTAAGGCACGTGACGATCAACATGAAATGGGAGAACTAAAAAGGGTTATAAATAGCCTGTTGCAAAACATTGATGAATTTTCGCAGAATAATGTTTTAATAGCAGCGACCAATCATCCTGAATTATTGGATAAAGCCATCTGGAGAAGATTCAATAGCGTGATTGAGGTAACTCAACCAAGTGTTGAAAATATATCCAAAATTATAAGTCTTTATGCTGGAGAATTTGGAAAGGATTTAATCATCGACAAGAAGAAGACTGATAAACTTGTTCAACTTCTTTCACAAAAAACGCCGTCAGATATCAGGACTATTATAAATAATGCTCTCACACATGCAATTGTCCAAGAAAGAACCGCATTAACTTTAGAGGACTTGTTGATAGAGATTTTTCAATTTGAAAAACATGGCAGCTACACAACTGATGAATTAGTAAAATATTTGAATGACAACGGCATTCCTCAAATGCAAATTGCCGAATTATTGAGTGTATCCATTCGTCAGATTAGAAACAATTTAAAAGATTAGTGTTATGGGAAAGAACTTGCCAATAAAGCTATTTAAAAAAAGAGATAATGATAAAGCTTTAAATAATCTTCCAGCCGGTTTTGACAACCAAGGTGCAAAGTTTCGTTTGGAAGGTGATGAACTAACCGAAAGAGTAAACTATTTCAAAGGATATTTTGGACAGTTAAAATCCAAGGTAGCTCAAAAAGCCGCCAGTGATAATTATTTGCCAACTGTAATCAGATTAAAAGTAAATGAAGATGCCCTTGCCAAAACACACAGGAGTTCCATTGGAAAAATTTTCAATAAAGGTAAGAAGGTTAATATTATAGGTATGGTTGGTGATGATGAATTACTAGTTAAAATTGATGGACCTGAAGATATCGTTGATATAGAGAAAAAAATACAGGATGTGGATAAAAACATTGTTGGTATTTCCGCTATAGAAGCGGCTGAAGACTTTGCTCCTACAATTGATCTTGAAGAGTCTGAAGAAAATGATTTAAAGATTAAGCTAATAAACTATGGAGATTATAAGCTTAATGAAATAGCAGAAAGGAGCTTTGAAAATCTTTGTGAAAAACTCAACATTGAGTATCAAAAATTGCAATACTCCAAGGATCTTATACTTTATAGAGTAAGATCAGTTAAGCCGCAATCTTTGATAAATTTTAATGAAAGTGAAAGTATTTTCTCTATTAGCAAGGTGCCTATTATTTCTTTGACCAAAAGCGGCCTTATAGAAGAAGATATAATTGAAGTTAAACTACCAGAAGAGGGCATTGATTATTTTAAAGTAGGAGTTTTTGATGAAGGCATAAGTGATATTGACCATTTAAAACCATGGAAAGAAGGAACCTTTGTTGCTTTTGGATCTGATGAATTTGATAAATCGCATGGTACATTTGTCGCTGGAATAATTAATTATGGAGATATATTAGAAAACAAAGACTGGACAGGTACAAAGCCATTTAAAATTACAGAGGCAGTAATTTTTCCAAACGGTAATTTTGGTTACATAGATGAACCTATGATGGTGGAGTTTATGCGAGAAGCGGTTAAAAAGCATCCTGATGTAAAGGTATGGAATTTCTCAATTGGTAATGAAACTGCAATTGAAGACAATAAATATTCAGACTTTGCGAAGTATTTGGATGATTTACAATCTGAATATAATATTTTGATTGTAAAAGCTGCGGGCAATTGTTCCAATTTTTTAAAAGCGGCTCCTCGTGGGAGAATCACAGAGGCATCTGAGAGTGTAAAAACTTTGGTAGTAGGATCTATTACTCATGATAAAAGAGACCACGATCTTTCCCCCCTCAACCATCCATCTCCTTTTTCAATGGTAGGCCCCGGCTGTTCAGATGTAATAAAACCAGACTTAGTCCATTACGGAGGAAATGTCGGATTCTTAAATGGCAAATTAGATATAAATGGCGTACGTTCTTTCGCAGAGAACGGAAAAGTATGCAAGGCAGTGGGGACAAGCTATAGTGCTCCAAGGGTTAGTGCTCTTGCTGCTGAACTTGCCGGCTCTATAAAAGATGAGTTTAACCCGGATTTTATTAAAGCACTATTGATACACTCCGCAAAGCATCCAGAGGAATTTGATGAAAATTTCTTTGATCGCATCAATCAGATAGGATTTGGGTTGCCATCAAGAGTAAATGATATCCTGTTTAACGATCTAGATGAGTTAACTTTAATTCTAATGGATTCTGTGGACAAGGGGTCTAACATTAAGATAATGGATTTTCCGTTTCCCAAATGTTTAGTTGAAGACGGTCATTTTTATGGACAAGTGAAAATAACTTTGGTAACCTCGCCAGAAATAAATTCATATCATGGGGCAGAATATATTCAAAGTGACGTAGATGCATCTTTTGGTACTTATAATAAAAAGATAGAAGTTATAGATAGTAAAATAAAGAGAAACCCAATTGATATGGACGATGCTCAAAATCTTCTCGTTCCTTCAAGATATAGTAGCCGAAAGCAAAAAGCGGCATCTCCAACTTTTAAAACTGAACGCTTTCTGCATAGTTATAGCGTTGGTCACACAGAATTATTTTTACCAGTGAAAAAGTGGTGTATAGATCTTGAAGAGCTACAAGAAAGCCATAAGCGAACGTGTTTAGATATGGATAGACTTTGGTTTTTGCAACTTAAAGCTTCATATCGAAACAATTACGAATTACGAGTGAAAGATAGTAGAGATATTAGCCAGGAATTTGTCGCCATCATTACTATAAGAGATACAAGAAAAAAGGGAAAAGTATATAACGAAGTAACCCAGCTCCTGAATCAATACAATTTCCTACATGAGAATGTGAAGGTAGATGAACGTATAGTAGTTAGGTAAGTTCAATTACTAGTAAATAAAAACAATATAAAAATTATAATTATGGCAAATTATCATGTAACACAGAAAAAAGGACAAGACGGGTGGAATGTCCAAAAGGAAGGCGGCAAGAAAGCATCAGCAATTGTCAGTACTCAAAAGCAAGCTGAACAACTTGCAAAACAATTTTCATCAAATAATGGCGGAGGAGAAGTTAGAATACATCGCCCGAATGGTGGACCTATTAGAGATAGCGATACTGTTAAACCCGGAAACGATCCGAAATCAATAACAGACACAAAATTTTAATGAAAAAAGGCAGGTAAGAAAATAAAAAACCAGGCGAAAATCACCTGGCTTGATTCCTTAAAGGAAACAAAAGCCCTTGCAAGGCTCTTGGTAGTAATGTTTTTGCACTTCAAAACTACTTCCTTTATTTGTAATAAACAAGCTTTTCGTGATTTTAACCTGCTGTCATTGCAATTCAGGCAGTAGGGCTTGGTATTAATAGTATAAAATTTCAATTGCATCAGGATTAAAACTATCGTAGGGCAAGCCCTTATTTATTGCTGAAATGATAGGCAATAAGCAATTACTTATTAGTTAATATCAAAATTTAATTTACGATGAAGTTAGATAATCATCAAGGGGATTTGCATTCCCATAGCCCAGAAATACCCCTAAAATTTGTAATAGAAGGCAAAGAATATGAGACTTTTGACCAATACAAAACAGGGGCAGAATTAAAACAACTTGCTGGGATACCTTTAGATACCGAGTTATTTTTATCAATTAGTAAACCTTATCAGGATGAGCTTATTGAAAATGAAAAGCAGGTAAATCTGGCTCGGCCAGAAACTGAATATTTCTTTGTAAAGAAAAAACTCCAGTTTTTCATTAACGACAAGCCTTTTACTTGGTATAAGCAATACATCAGAGGGGCTCAAATCAGAGAGCTGGGCAACATACCTGCGGAAGATGATATCTTCCTTGACATCAAGGAAGGCTGGCAAGACGATCAAATATTCGATGATGAAGTTGTTGATTTAGCTCGTCCGGGTAAAGAGAGATTCTTTTCTAAGCCAAGACCAACTGAAGTAACCATCTTTGTGAATGCACGTCCGCACATATGGAAAGAAATAAAAATTTCTTTTGAGCAATTGGTTGTTTTAGCCTTTGGATCATATGATAATAACCCAAACAAAGGTTATACAGTTACTTACAGTAGAGGTTGGGAACCTAAACCAGAAGGCACTATGGTTAAAGGTTCAGTTGTTCGTGTCAAAAATAAAATGATCTTCGATGTCACAGCAACTGATAAATCATAGTCCCGACCTTAAACGTCTAAGAGACGAAGGTTATGAGATCGAGGTACGTGGTGGATATTTACTTATCCACCATATACCCTTTGTTGATCAAAACAAAAATCTACAATACGGTATATTGGTAACTACATTACATGATATTCAAAACCATGTTATTTTTTTTATAGGAGATAATCCCTGTGAAATCGACGGCAACGTTATTACCGCTATTCAACATGGCAACAGTAATTCTGTATTAAACAATCAGATTACCGTAAATAGATCATTTTCTAATAAGCCTACTGGTGGATATCCTAACTATTACGAAAAGGTCAAGAGGTATGCAGATATCATTTCCGCTCCCGCCAAATATTTGTATCCGTTAGTTACGGAAAAGACTTTTAAGCTGATAGCAGACAGCTCTAATGAAACAGTATTCCAATACATTGATACTAATTCAAGCCGTGCTAACATAGAAGCTATTAATTCGAAATTGGAAAATCAGAAAATAGCAATTGTTGGTTTAGGAGGAACTGGAGCATATATTTTGGATATGGTGGCCAAAACACCGGTAAAGGAAATCCATCTTTTTGATGGGGATAGCTTTGACCAACACAATGCATTCCGTTCGCCTGGTGCTGCATCAATGAGTGACCTTGATGAAAATCCGAGAAAGGCTGCATATTATCAAAAGTTGTATTCTAACATGCACAAATACATTTATGTCCATGACTACTATGTGAAGAAAGAGAATCTATTAGAGTTAGATAAAATGGATTATGTATTTATATGTGTTGATAAAAATGCTGTCAGGAAGATGGTAACAGATTATTTGGCTAGCGCAGGTATTCCGTTTTCTGATGTAGGTTTGGGTGTGAATGTCGTTGAGAACAAGCTTACGGGTGCTGTAAGAGTTACTTCTGCCACCCGTGACAAAAATGACCATTTACCTCTTCGTATTTTTTCAGAAGATTCCGATAATAATGAATATGCTACTAATATTCAAATTGCGGAATTGAATGCATTGAATGCAATTTTTGCTATCCTGAAATGGAAGAAGCTATCTGGAATTTATGTTGATTTGGAAAATGAGCATCACAGCTCATATGCTATTAGCACATCTAAAATTTTTAATGAAGATGTCGTTACAGTATAAGTTCGTTGAGTTCATTCCCGAAAAGGTTGAAGAAGGTATTTTATACGTCTCAATCGAATACTGCACTGCAATACATAAATGTGTATGTGGTTGTGGTAACGAAGTGGTAACTCCATTGTCTCCGACAGATTGGAGGTTGACATTTAATGGCAAATCAATTACGCTTTATCCGTCTATAGGGAATTGGAATTTTGAATGTCAGTCTCATTATTGGATAAGGAACAATAACGTTGAGTTTGCTGGTCATTGGACAGAAAAGGAAATCCGTCTAGGTAGAGAAAATGACTTAGAACGTAAGACGGAGTATTTTGACATGCCGGATATTCCAAAAGAAGAACCAGTTATTCAAGAAAGTCAAAAATCTACTATTTGGCAGAAAATCTCCAAACTTTTCCGATTGTAGAACTTTGATTTTTATTTCTATAAAGCCGAAGAATTACCTTCGGCTTTATTTATATATTGTCTTTGGGTTATCTAATACTAATTAAGGTTGTTTTCCTGCAATAATTTTGCATAGCTCCCCAAATTTCTTTACCTCTTCATAACTATCTGTTGCGTGTAGAAAAGCAGGATTTTTATGGTCTGATTTATTAATAATATCAATAAATAACTTCATATTTTCTAATTGTAAGCCTGAGAAAGAGTAGATATCCGCTTTAATTTCTTCCATAGTATGCGTATTCCTGTATTGGGTATATTTACCCATGAAACCAATAAAAATATCAGATAGTTGCGTCAATTGGCTGTCCTGAGAATCAACAAAAGAATAGTTTTTAAACTCTACTCCTTTATCTAGCATTCTATATTCGTTCAAAGCTTCTCGGATAGAATCCTCGTTGTCGAAAATATGAGTTGAATTCTTGAAGGTATAGATAGGTCTGAGATAAAAGTGTGTCAAATCTGCTAACAGTACGTGATCTTTTTCATCCATAACAAAAGCTAGCTCACCTTTCTTTTTAGACTCTTTCAATATCTGCCGTAAAGATTCCAACCCAAAATGAAATTCTTGTAACGGAAGATATTCTTCAAAAAGATTGCTCAATGCTTCTATGAAATCACCAATTTTCTCAGGTTTAACATTAGGATATTCGAAAGCATAAAAAAGTTGAACGACGGCATCTATTTCAAGACGACAGAGTTTGTACAGGTCATTCTTCATTTGATTGTTAAATCCAGGTCCTAATTGCATAGCTGCGTCAGAATTCATTATCGCAGAATCTACAATATCAACTACAGACCAGTACAAAATATTTATACTTGAATAATGGACATAAAGATCGCTTTCTTTTAAAAAGCGAAAGAAGAGGTTTAGCTTCTGGGATTTTAGACAATCAAGAAAATCTCCAAATGCGATATGTTTAAATTTTACTTCCTTGGCTGTCTTCTGTAATTTAAAACTATCTATCAATGGCTGTACATCCAATACTGCTCCTTCATGTAGAACTCCTCCCAAAACAAAATTAGCTGTAAACGTATAATTGAAATCATTTTCTCTTACATAGAATGTTTTGATATTATTGGTTTCATCGTAAAAGAATACGTATGGTGTTGCAAAATCTACCCTTGGGTTTAGCAATTGGGCAAATTGATTAGCAGCTTCAATTTCTGCTATTTCAAAATCAATCATAATGTTAGCGTATTAAAATAAATAGATGCCTAAGTTATAAAAATACCTTTTACAACCGCCACTCACCGCCAAACAATTCCACTGACTGCCACTTTGTTATAACGCCCTGATTTCTGAAACACCTTTGTCCCGAAAGCTCGCAAGGTGCGGGATAAACAGTAACAAATTAATGTGTTTCAATTATGGAAAAACAGAGAAAAAAAGTTTTGCTGACAGCCGTGGCAATGCTGTCAGGAATTGGTGCGTTCGCACAGGGAAACGGCTCGGCAGGTATCAACGAGGCTACCCAAATGGTAACCTCTTATTTCGACCCCGCAACGCAATTAATCTACGCCATCGGTGCTGTCGTCGGGTTAATCGGGGGCGTTAAGGTTTACAACAAATTCAGTTCCGGCGACCCCGACACGAGCAAGACCGCAGCTTCGTGGTTTGGTGCGTGTATCTTCTTAATTGTAGCGGCTACTATCCTGCGTTCATTCTTCCTTTAATCCCTTGCCTTATGAATTACAATATCAATAAAGGCATCGGCAGAACGGTGGAATTTAAAGGGCTAAAAGCACAATACCTGTTCATTTTTGCGGGTGGCTTGCTCGGTACGCTCATTTTCGTGATGATACTGTATATGGCAGGCGTAAACTCTTACATCTGCCTGTTCCTCGGAGCGGGCGGTGCTTCGCTCATTGTATGGCAGACCTTTTCGCTGAACAGGAAGTACGGCGAACACGGGCTGATGAAAATTGCAGCCAATAAACGGCATCCACGCTACATCATCTGCCGCAAGCCTGTACACCGCTATTTAAAATTCACTTCTAAACCAAATGCCCTATGAGAAATGTTGCAAAGACCACCACACTGGAAAACAAGTTTCCTTTGTTGGCAGTAGAGAACAACTGCATCCTTTCCAAAGATGCGGACATTACCGCCTGTTTTGAAGTGCGTTTGCCGGAACTGTTCACGGTAGCTTCTGTAGAGTATGAAGCCATACACTCCGCTTGGCATAAGGCTATCAAAACCCTGCCTGATTTTACAGTCATTCACAAACAGGACTGGTACATCAAAGAGAACTATGCGCCCGATTTGGCAGAGGACAACCAAAGTTTTTTGGCTAAATCCTACCAACGCCATTTTAACGAGCGACCGTTCCTGAACCATTATTGCTACCTGTTTCTAACAAAGACAACAAAGGAAAGAATGCGGATGCAAAGCAACTTCAGTTCGCTTTGCAAAGGTTCGCTGATACCAAAGGAAATCAGGAACAAGGAGACAATACAACGCTTTATGGAAGCGGTGGCACAGTTTGAGCGTATCGTGAATGATAGCGGTTTTGTAACCCTGAAACGTCTGACCGAAGATGAAATCATCGGCACGGACCATACACAGGGATTACTGGAGCAATACCTCACGCTATCAAGAGAAGCAGGAACACCGATGCAAGACATCGCACTCGGAACCGAAGAAGTACGCATAGGCAACAAAAGGTTGAGCCTGCACACCCTTTCAGATACCGATGATTTGCCCGGAACGGTATCGGCAGATACCCGTTTTGAAAAGCTATCCACCGACCGGAGCGACTGCCGTTTGTCGTTCGCCGCACCTGTGGGCTTGTTGTTAAGCTGCAACCACATCTACAACCAATACCTGTTTATAGATAACAGCGAAGACAACCTGCAAAAGTTTGAGAAGTCCGCAAGGAATATGCACTCACTGGCTCGTTACAGCCGTGCCAATCAAATCAACAAAGAGTGGATAGAAAAGTACCTGAACGAAGCGCACAGCTTCGGGCTGTCTTCTATTCGTGCGCACTTCAACATTATGGCGTGGTCGGAAGACCCTACGGAACTCAAACAGCTAAAGAACGACTGCGGTAGTGCGTTGGCACTGATGGAATGTAAGCCACGGCATAATACAACGGATGTAGCCACATTGTACTGGGCGGGAATGCCCGGCAATGCGGGCGACTTTCCCGCAGAAGAAAGTTTTTACACATTCATTGAGCCTGCTTTGTGTTTCTTCACGGAAGAAACCAACTACCACAATTCGCCCTCGCCGTTTGGTATCAAGATGGCTGACAGGCTTACAGGAAAACCTATCCATTTGGATATTTCCGACCTGCCTATGAAGCGTGGTATCATCACGAACCGGAACAAGTTCATACTTGGTCCCTCCGGCAGTGGTAAATCATTCTTCACAAACCATATGGTACGGCAGTATTACGAACAGGGCGCACACGTACTGCTCGTAGATACGGGTAACTCTTATCAGGGCTTATGCGAACTCATCAAAGGAAAGACCAAAGGCGAAGACGGTGTTTACTTCACTTATACCGAAGATAACCCGATTGCCTTTAACCCTTTCTATACCGATGATGGCGTGTTTGATATTGAGAAGCGGGAAAGTATCAAGACTTTGATACTTACGCTTTGGAAACGTGATGATGAGCCGCCCGCCCGTTCGGAAGAAGTGGCTTTATCCAATGCCGTAAGCGGTTATATCGAGCGTATCAAAACGGACGATGTGTACCCGTCATTCAACGGTTTCTATGAGTATGTAAAAGGCGACTACCGCAAGGTACTCGAAGAAAAGCAGGTAAGGGAAAAGGACTTTGACATTGCCAATTTCCTGAATGTTCTCGAACCTTATTACAAAGGCGGCGAGTATGACTATTTGCTGAACTCCAATAAGCAGTTAGACTTGCTTTCCAAACGCTTTATCGTGTTTGAAATTGATGCGATAAAAGACCACAAAATCCTCTTTCCCATTGTCACGATTATCATTATGGAGGTGTTCATCAACAAGATGCGCCGCCTGAAAGGTATTCGCAAGCTCATACTAATTGAAGAGGCTTGGAAAGCGATAGCGAAAGAGGGAATGGCGGAATATATAAAGTACCTCTTTAAGACCGTGAGGAAATTCTTCGGAGAAGCCATTGTCGTAACGCAAGAGGTCGATGATATTATCCAATCGCCCATTGTGAAAGAAAGTATCATCAATAACTCCGACTGCAAAATCCTTTTAGACCAACGCAAGTATATGAACAAGTTTGATGATATACAGGCAATGTTGGGACTTACCGACAAAGAAAAAGGGCAGGTACTTTCCATCAATATGAATAACGATGCAAGCCGCCTGTACAAAGAGGTTTGGATTGGCTTAGGTGGTACGCACTCGGCAGTCTATGCCACCGAAGTTAGTTTGGAGGAATACCTCGCCTACACCACAGAGGAAACCGAAAAAATGGAAGTGATGCAGCTTGCTGCGGAACTCGACGGTAAAGTAGAACTCGCCATTAAGCATATCGCAATGCAAAGGCGGGACAATTCAAATCAATAGTCATTAACAATTTAAAATTTCAAGAACAATGAAAAAAGTATTGTATCTGGTGTGTACGGCACTGATGCTCGCCGTAGCACCATCAGCAAAAGCCCAGTGGGTTGTAACCGACCCTGCTAATTTGGCTTCAGGAATTATCAACTCTGCGAACGAAATCATACAGACTTCTTCGACCGTGAGCAATGTGATAAAGAACTTTAACGAAGTGAAGAAAGTGTACGACCAGGGTAAGGAATATTACGACAAGTTGAAAGCCATTAACAATTTGGTGAAAGATGCCCGTAAAGTGCAACAAACGGTATTGTTGGTAGGCGATGTGTCCGAAATGTACGTGCAGAATTTTGGTAAGATGATGAACGATCCAAATTTTACCCCACAGGAATTGGTCGCTATCGGCAACGGTTATTCGGCACTGCTCAATGAAAGTACCGAACTGCTGAAAGAATTGAAGCAGATTGTAACCTCTACAAGTCTTTCGTTGAACGACAAAGAGCGTATGGACATTATTGACCGCGTGTACAAAGAGGTAAAGGATTACCACAGCCTGGTGCGCTACTATACTAACAAGAACATTTCTGTAAGCTACCTGAGAGCGAAAAAGAAAAACGATGCCAAAAGAGTATTTGACCTCTACGGAACTGCTAACCAAAAATACTGGTAAAAATGGAATGGGATAATCTTCACGAACTCCTGCGGTCGCTTTATGATGATATGATGCCGCTTGCAGGCGACATGGCTGCAGTAGCTAAAGGATTGGCGGGATTGGGAGCGTTGTTCTATGTGGCATTAAAGGTTTGGCAGGCTTTAAGCCGTGCCGAACCTATTGATGTGTTCCCTTTGCTGCGTCCGTTCGCTTTGGGGCTTTGCATAATGTTCTTTCCAACCATCGTATTGGGAACCATCAATGCAGTATTGAGCCCGGTAGTTACGGGAACCCACCAAATACTCGAAGACAAGGTGCTTGATCTTAATCAGCTCCAACAACAGAAAGACCAATTGGAATATGAAGCAATGGTCAGAAATCCCGAAACAGCCTATATGGTATCAGACGAAGAGTTTGATAAGAAGCTGGACGAATTGGGATGGTCGCCATCAGACGTAGGCACAATGGCGGGTATGTATATGGACAGGCAGGCTTACAAGATAGAGAAAGCCATAAAGGATTGGTTTCGCAATCTACTGGAAATACTCTTTCAGGCGGCAGCATTGGTCATTGATACCATACGGACGTTTTTCCTAATAGTCCTTTCCATACTCGGACCAATAGCTTTTGCCATTTCCGTATGGGACGGATTTCAGTCCACGCTTACGCAATGGATTACTAGGTATGTCAGTGTTTACCTGTGGCTTCCTGTTTCAGATCTGTTCAGCTCGATGCTGGCAAGAATACAATCCCTCATTTTGGAAAGGGATATAGCGATGCTTGCCGACCCTACCTACATACCTGATACGAGCAATACTGTGTACATCATTTTTATGATAATCGGCATTATCGGGTACTTCACAATACCAACAGTAACAGGCTGGGTGATCCAAGCCGGAGGTGCTGGAAACTTTACCCGCAACGTAAACCAGGCTGCAATGAAAACAGGCAACATCGCCGGAGCAGGTGCAGGTTCTACAGTTGGCAACATCGGCGGTAAACTGATGAATAAATAAACAATTAATCATTCTAAAAATGGAATTTAAAACGCTAAGAAATATCGAAAACAGCTTTAGGCAGATAAGATTATATGCCATTGTGTTTGCGGTTCTCTGCACTAGTGTGGTAGGATACGCCGTATGGCGTTCCTACCGCTTTGCAGAAGAACAACGCCAAAAAATCTATGTACTGGATAATGGCAAATCACTGATGCTTGCCTTTTCGCAGGATGCGAGTATTAACCGTCCCGTAGAAGCAAGGGAACACGTCAGACGTTTTCACGAGCTTTTTTTTACGCTTGCACCTGATAAGAATGCTATTGAAAGCAATATGAACAGGGCGTTTAACCTTGCCGACAAAAGTGCTTTCGACTATTATAAAGACTTATCGGAAAAGGGCTATTACAGTCGCATCATTTCAGGGAATGTGCAGCAACGCATAGAGGTGGATAGTGTCGTGTGCAATTTCGACGCCTACCCGTATGCAGTGCGTACCTATGCCAAACAGTTCATTATCCGTTCAAGCAACGTAACCAGGCGTAACCTTATTACCTCCTGCTATCTCGTCAACTCCGTACGTTCCGACAATAATCCGCAGGGCTTCAATATCGAAAAATTTGCAGTCGTGGAAAACAAGGACGTTGAAGTTATCGAACGCTAAAAACAATCTTATGGAAGCATTATCAGATTTAAACACGTTCGCAAAAATCCTTACCGACAAAGGTTATAACGGGTATTTCCATACGCAGGGTGCGTATGCCGGAAAGCTGAAAGACAGTATCAGCGAATACCTCGAAAGCTGCCAAAAGGGTACAGACAATTTGCCTAAGCAAGACTTCCTGCTGACAGGCTACCTAAAATGGTCGGGTGATGACAAGCCCCGTGTAGAATGCAGTATGTGGGTAAAATACCTGAATGGCAAATTTTCGCTTAGCCGTATGGAAATAGCCAAGAAAGACGGCTTCGGGCAGTTGCTTAAAAAATCAGAACTGGCAAACCTGTCCGTCATATCTGCACCCAAATTAACGGAAGCGGTCGCACTGGTCAACGATGAGCCAAAGCAACAGGCGGGTAAAAGCCCTAAGCGTTTCAAGCTGTAACAACAAATAGTAAGGCTATGAAAAAATTAAGAGCAAATATGGACAGGTACTTTGACCAGCTCGATGAACGTTGGCGGGCGTTGCCTTTGCGCAAACAGCGCCAATATACGCTGTACTTCTTTGTGGTTTACCTACTGCTCACCGTAGTGGTCATTGGCAAAGTGATGTACGACACCTCAAAGTCAGGTAACAATATCGTCATTAAACATATTGAGAACCCTGTCCTTAAAAATGGAAATCCTGCAAAGTTGCAGGACAGTGTATCAACAATTTTAAAAAATCAGATTTATGAAAGAAAATGAGAACAAAAAATCGGTTGTTCGGGTAACCGAGGGAAGCCCGAAAGACACCGCTGATGTGCTGCAAGACGGCACACAGAAAAAAGCCGACAAGCTCAAAAAGCCACTCATATTCCTTTTAATGGGTGTGGTATTTCTCGGCTGTATGTACCTGATATTTAAACCGTCCAAAGATAAAAAGACGGTCGAAAGTATTGGGCTAAACGATGCTGTACCAGAGGCTACCGGAGCAGGATTGCCTGCCAATAAAAGCAAGGCCTATGAGCAGGAAATGCTCGAACGCAAAGAGCAGGAAAAACGCAATGCACTTGTAACGCTTTCCGACTACTGGAATGCAGAAGATAAAGAAGAACCTACCGACGAGCAGTTTCCTGAAGATGAAGAAAGCAACAGCTTGGGAGGATGTAGCAGAAATTCAGGAAGAAACGGTAATCATGGATTGAACAGCTATAGAAATATGCAAAGCACATTGGGTTCATTCTATCAGGATAATAATTCTGAAACAATGGAACTCCGCAGGCAACTGGACGAAATGAAAGAAAAACTGGCCGAGAAAGATGTGCCACCTGTGGCCACCGTTGATGACCAACTTAAACTAATGGAGAAATCCTATGAAATGGCAGCAAAGTATCTTCCGCAAAATGCCAATACCGGAAACGCTTCTCCTGCCAATATTGCAACTCCAAATGTTGCTATGGGTGCTAGCCAAAAAGAACATTTCGTATCGTTCACGCCCACAAGAAAGAATATTGTAACAGCCTTGTACCGTGAGCCATCGGACAGTGCTTTTGCAGCCGATTGGAGCCAAACAAAAAACCGTGGGTTTTACACCGCAGGTGCTACCCAACAGGCAATACAACTTAAAAACAGTATCAAAGCCTGTGTACACGAAGCCCAAACGGTAGTAGGCGAAACGGGGGTTCGTTTGCGACTTTTAGAGCCTGCCCAAACGCCACAACGTACCATCCCTAAAGGAACGATTGTAACAGCTAATGCCAAATTTCAGAATGGCAGGCTGCAATTAAAAGTTACCTCCGTAGAACTGGAGGGCAACATCATACCGGTAGATATTACCATTTACGATTTGGATGGGCAGCAAGGCTTGTACGTTCCGTATTCGCCCGAAATGAATGCCCTTACTGAAATGGCGGGCAATATGAGCCAAACTGGTGGAACGAGCGTTATGCTCACACAGAATGCCGGACAGCAGGTTGCCGCAGACCTCAGCCGTGGCGTGGTACAGGGAATTTCGGGCTACTTCGCCAAAAAGGTAAGAACCCCAAAAGTTATGCTGAAAGCAGGACATCAGGTCTTCCTTGTATCTAAACAATAATGTTGAATTCAAACAAATAAAACAATGAAAAATAATTTAAAAACCTTTTGGGCTATTGCCCTGATACTCGGCTTTGCCGTACAATCTTATGCACAGAACAGCATCAGAACACCGCTTGCATTGGGCAAGATACAACCGTATAGAATGGAAGTTACCTATGATAAGACTTCACACCTGATTTTCCCGACCGCCATTCGTTACGTGGATTTGGGCAGCGAATACCTGATTGCAGGTAAGGCTGAAGATGCGGAAAACGTATTGCGTGTAAAAGCATCGGTAAGGAACTTTGAGCCGGAAACTAATTTTTCAGTTATCACGAATGACGGGCGTTTTTACAGCTTCAACGTGTATTACAGTTCTTACCCGGAGGCATTGAGCTACGACCTGCTCACGATGCAAAAAGCGGTGGATAAAGCCAACGGTAACGATGTGCTTTTTGAGGAACTGGGCAACAATTCGCCCTCACTGGCAGGCTTGTTACTGAAAACCATTTACAAGAAAGACAAGCGCATTGTAAAGCATATCGGGGCTAAGAGCTTCGGCATTCAGTTTATCCTGAGAGGGATTTACATACACAACGGCAAATACTATTTCCATACCGAATTGAGAAACCGTACCAATGTGCCTTTCGAGATTGATTTTATCAATTTCAAAGTAGTGGATAAAAAGGTAGCCAAACGCACCGTAGTCCAGGAACGTTCCTTAACGCCTTTGAGAATGTACAAGCCATTGGACGGCATTGCCGGAAAATCGACCGAACAAAACGTGTTCCTGTTAGACCAGTTTACTATTGCCGATGACAAGGTGCTGCTGATTGAGATTTTCGAGAAGAACGGCGGCAGGCATCAAACGCTTCAGGTAGAAAATTCGGATTTAATCAAAGCCCGTTTGATTGACGATATGCACCTGAAATTTTAATAACCCTTTAAAGCAATAATATGAAAAAGTATATCTATACCGTGATGCTTGTTTTAATGGGTATTACAACGACACAGGCGCAAAGGATGCTGCCGAAGCAGAAAGGATTGGAAATAAGTGCGGGTGTACTATCCAATGATAAAATCGGTAATAATTATTACATCAGTGCAGCAATGACCGTAAACGGAAGGAATGGCAATTACCAGCTTTGGGCGTTGGAATACACGCACCAATACCACGACTACAAAGACCTCCACATATCGCAGGAAACCTATTTCGCAGAGGGTGGTTACAGTTTCTTCTTGTTGGGGGATGCCCGAAAAAACATCACGCTGAATTTTGCTATAACCGGCGTGGTCGGTTATGAAACCATTAACCGTGGCGAAACGATGTTATATGATGGAGCGAAGATATTGAGTGAGGATAATTTCATCTACGGAGCAGGCGGCCGCCTCACTTTTGAAACGTACCTGTCCGACCGCTTTGTGTTAGTCCTGCAAGGGCGTACAAAAATGCTTTGGGGTACAGATTTACAGCAGTTCCGACCGTCGGCAGGTGTGGGATTAAGGTTTAACTTTTAAAACGTAAAAACAATGGCAGCAATATTCAATAAATTCAGAATAGGATTACTACCCATATATGTACTCTTGGCAATCCTCATAGCTTCGGTTACGTTGGTGTCTTGCAGTAAAGATGATGAACTCGAAATACAGAACGATTTTCCTTTTGATGTAAACGTGATGCCTGTTCCAAAAGATGTATCTAACGGGCAGACCGTAGAGATACGCATTACCATACAGCGTTCAGGCAATTACAGCAATACGCAGTATTTTCTCCGCTACTTCCAATTTGACGGACAGGGAACACTTAGATATTACGATGAACCGCCTTACCTGCCGAACGATTTGTATTCGTTACCAACTGAACAATTCAGGTTGTATTACACTTCCACGTCCACCGTATCACAGTCCTTTGAGGTTTGGATTTCGGATAGCTTCGGGAACGAAAAGCAATTGAGCTTTCAGTTTAATAGTAGCGATT
Source organism: Sphingobacterium sp. 1.A.4 (assembly GCF_002734245.1). Classification (NCBI taxonomy): domain Bacteria; kingdom Pseudomonadati; phylum Bacteroidota; class Sphingobacteriia; order Sphingobacteriales; family Sphingobacteriaceae; genus Sphingobacterium; species Sphingobacterium sp. 1.A.4. Next base: position 26,843 of record NZ_PEAZ01000012.1, on the reverse strand, counting down.
AAGTGCAACATAAGCGAAGATAAAAACCGACTTTACAGGTCGGTTTTTTGCTTTTCGACTTTCGGCATAGGATGTTTTTGTTTAATTTTACTTGATATAATTATAATCAATATGGATGCGGTTACTGCTCAATTAGTGCTTGGTATTATTCCGCTTGTTATCGGGATAGGGCTTATCTATTGGATAAGCCGCAGGAAATTTTACAGACGTAATGCTGTAGGTGCGGAGGGTTTTTCGAGCTTTGAAGCATCTGTATTTATCCGTTTTATAGAACGTGTTGGCAAATGGATTGCCTACGCTTTGATTATTATCGGTATTCTTTTCATTTGGTCGTATTCGCAAATGAAAAAAGATAGAGAGAAAAAACAACAGGAAGTAAAAACGGAACAACAACGATAACTAAGCCTATTAGCTTTAAAAACCAAAATAAAGTTTGCGAGGCAGCACAATCAATTTTTATCTAACTTTGCAGAATGAAATTTATATCTTTAATATTAGCCGTCTATGTATTGCTGTTATCAGCCGTACCGACTTTTATTGAGGATAAATGTATGCAGGAACATACCACCGAGCAAGGACAAAACGAACAGGACGACCAAGATTGCAATAAGGGATGTTGTTCGCCATTTTTTAGCTGTAATACCTGTACAGGATTTGTTTTAACTACTTTTCATTTCTCTATCACACATTCAGTAAAAGAACCGCAAAGAAAATTAGGCACAATGCCAACACCACCTATTTCTGATTTTCCCTTTTCCGTTTGGCATCCCCCACAACTTGCTTAATGTATAGTGCTTTCGGCACAAACTAATTGCAAGTGGTGTATCGCACCACTATCATTTATTTATTCACATTAAGTATCATTTTTACAATGAAAAAAATACTCATTGTGTCATTTTTTATGGCACTCAACCTTTGTGTATATGCACAAAATACATTCAAAGCTGTAATAAAAGACAGCGAGAAAAAAGAGCCTTTAATGGGTGTAACTGCACAGATTACAGGCACAACAATCGGAACAACTTCCGATGAAAACGGACAAATCATATTAACAGGTATTCCAAACGGTTTACAGGAAATTCAATTTAGTTATATTGGTTTTGCCCAACGTACCGACAGCTTTAATTTTCCGTTAGCAGATACAACCCCGATTGAGATTTTACTTTATGAAAGTTCAACGGAGTTAGACGGTATTGTTATTTCATCAACAAGAAGTACAAGAACTATACAAAATATCCCTACACGCATTGAGTTTATAGGAAGTGAGGAGTTAGACGAAAAAGGCAATATGAAAGCAGGGGATATTCGTATGCTTTTGAGTGAGAGTACAGGTATTCACGTACAAACCACATCGCCCACAAGTGCCAACGCAAGTATTCGTATTCAAGGGCTTGACGGACGATATACGCAAATTTTAAAAGACGGTTTTCCTATTTATTCGGGTGCTTCAAGTGGGTTAGGCTTGTTGCAAATTCCACCGCTTGACTTAAAGCAGGTTGAAGTTATTAAGGGTTCAACATCTACGCTGTACGGTGGTGGAGCAATAGCAGGTTTGGTAAACCTGATTTCCAAGACACCAACGGAAGAAAGGGATTTGCGTTTTCATTTAAACGGAACATCGGGCAGAGGTTTAGACATCAACGGTTTTTACGGACAGAAGTTTAAGAAAATCGGAACAACAATATTTGCTTCGCATAATCGTAATGGAGCTTACGACCCTGCACAAATCGGGCTTTCTGCCATTCCTAAATTTGAAAGGTATGTACTGAACCCTAAATTATTTGTTTACTTCAATGATAAAACAAAAATGAACTTTGGTATTAACACCACCATTGAAAACCGTTTGGGTGGCGATATGCTTTACATCAAAGGCAAAGGCGATAACACACACCAATATTTTGAAGAAAACAAAACACAACGCTATTCTACCCAATTTGTTTTTGACCATACTGTAAACGAAAACAGTTTTGTACAGATAAAGAACAGCGTAAGTTATTTTAACCGCAATACAGCTATTCCCAATTACGAGTTTGAGGGAACACAAACAGCCACTTTTACGGAAGCAAGCTATACCCACAGCAAAGAAAAATCAGAATGGGTAACAGGCGTTAATGTTTGGACGGACAATTTTAAAGAAAAGCAGATTACCGCATTTCCTTTGAGAGATTACAACCAAACCACATTCGGGGCTTTCGTTCAAAATTCTTTTAAGGCTACGGATTGGCTTCAATTAGAGACAGGTTTAAGAACAGATTACGTGATAGATTATGGAGCTGTTTTTTTGCCAAGAGTATCGGCATTGTTTAAGATTGCAAACGGTTTGACTTCACGTATCGGGGGCGGATTTGGCTACAAAACACCAACCATTTTTACCGAAGAAAGCGAACGCATACAATATCAAAACGTAATGCCTATTGATGATAATACCAATAAATTAGAAAAGAGCTACGGAGCAAATGCTGACATAAATTACCGTACTAATATTGGCGATGATTGGACATTTAGCATAAATCATTTATTCTTTTACACCTATTTGGATAACCCTTTGTTGCTTCAAAATATAACTGCAAATACTTATCAGTTCATCAATTCATCGGGCTACATTCATACCAAAGGAACAGAAACAAATATCAAAATCGGTTATGATGATTTTAAATTGTTTTTGGGCTACACTTTTACCGATACCCGATTGATTGAAAACGGAACAAATACCGAAAATCCACTAACACCAAAACACCGCATTAACTCTGTACTTATGTATGAAATAGAGGATAAATGGAAAATCGGTTTGGAAGCCTATTATTTTAGTCCGCAAAAGCTCAATGACGGAACAACAGGAAAAGACTATGTTATATGTGGCTTTATGGCTGAAAAAATTTGGGAACGGTTTTCTTTGTACATCAACTTTGAAAATTTCTTTGATACAAGACAGACACGTTTCGACAACATTTATACAGGTACAATAACCAACCCTGTTTTTAAAGACATCTATGCACCATTAGACGGATTTGTAATTAACGGAGGAATAAAATTTAGACTTTAAGAAGATGAATAAAACCATATTTAATATAACAAAAATGGATTGCCCAAGTGAGGAGCAATTAATCCGTATGAAACTGCAAAACTTTGATACGGTAAAGTCATTGGAATTTGATATTCCCAATAGAAAACTAAATGTTTACCATAGTGGAAACCCAGAGCCGATTTTTTCAGCTTTGGAAACCTTGAACCTAAATACAACGCTGATTTCAACCGAAGAAACTAACGCAGTTGTTGAAACAGATACAAGCAATAGCCAACGGAAACTACTATGGACGGTATTGATTATCAATTTCGTTTTCTTTGGATTGGAAATGTTGTTCGGTATTTTTTCCAACTCAATGGGATTGGTAGCGGATAGCTTGGATATGCTTGCCGATAGCATCGTTTACGCATTGGCTTTGTTTGCTGTTGGGGGTACGATTGCAAGAAAAAACAATATCGCCAAATTTGCAGGTTACTTTCAAATCCTGTTAGCCGTTATCGGTTTTGTTGAAGTTATCAGACGTTTTATCGGAATAGAAGCGATGCCCGATTTCAAAACAATGATTATTGTTTCTGTTTTGGCATTGATAGCCAACGTACTTTGTCTTTACCTGTTGCAAAAGAACAAAAGCAAAGAAGCACATATGCAGGCTTCGATGATTTTCACGTCAAACGATGTTATAATCAATTCGGGAGTTATCGTTGCAGGTTTTTTGGTTCATTGGCTTAATTCAAACTATCCCGATTTGATTATCGGAGCTATTGTATTTGTGGTTGTGGCAAGGGGAGCGTATAGAATATTGAAATTGGCGAAGTAGAACCGCAATAAATCACAGCCTCGGTTTTTTCGGGGCTTTTTTATACCAATCCCTACTATACAATGCCAAACACTGCCTATCAAAGCCAAACCCTGCAACATTCCCCAACGCAGCAATAAGCCTTTATAAATTCGACTTCCACGCAAAATTGAGCACACAATGGAAGTTATCGCAATACAAAAGTCCGTACTGGAGGGAATGAAAAACGAGTTGAAAGCACTTTTGGAACTGACCGAAAATGCCACGAAAAAGTACACGCCGATTTTCAAAAAGGAGAAATGGCTCGATAACCAGGAAGTGTGTTTGATGATGAACATTACCAAGCGGACTTTACAGACCTACAAAAGCAAAGGACTTTTACCATATTCAAAACTGAACCGCAAAAATTATTATAAACGCTCGGACGTGCAGGCTTTGCTCGAAGCCGGACAACCGGATAATACAACTGAAAATGGATTTATTCACGAATGATAGTGACGAAATCATCGCCCACAGGGAAATGATTACACAGCTACGAAATCGTATCGAACAGATATTAAAAAACTACCGTCCTGTAATGAACGGTGAAATATATCTTTCGGGCGAAGACGTATGCAAGCTATTACATATCAGCAAGCGGACTTTACAGCAATACCGTGATGACCAAATACTCCCATACATCCAGATAGGCGGCAAAATCATTTTTAAGCAAACCGACCTTTTACGGATACTTGAACAAAACTATGTCTGCAATGGACAAAAGAACAAGTAACGGATTTAAAGCAATCATATTTCTATATCGAAACGAGTTTAGTATCTTTGCTATGTAAATATAGAAATACTTAAAGTGTTTTTGCTTTAAGTCCCACATTGAAAACTGGTAATTTTTAGACAACGGGACGATAAGGAAGAACGCTCATGCCATAGGCGTGGGCGCTCGCTTATTCGTTGTCGGGTATACCAGTACCTCAATGTGCGGTAAGTGTGGTTGCCTGCGCTTTCTTTTTGTGCAGGAACTTCATCTAACTCAAAAAGGTAACGATATGAAAACTGGTACTGTACAAGAAATAATCTCCCTGTCTTTTATCAATGACAAAAGCCCTGTAACCGATAACATCTGCAAAGATCTCGCTGCATCTGGAATGGAAATACTATCTCGGTCAGAAAGCATTGAAAATGGGCTAACACAGTTGTCTTCATTGAATGAACTCCCCAAATTCTGTATTGTTGACTTGGATTTCTACAACCAAAATGTGCTTAAACAGCTTCAGGAATTAAGGATTGAATATCCTTTAATAAAACTGATTGCCCATAGTGATATCGATGATGAGAAAGTTGGGAAATCCCTTTTAGACATTGGATTTTCAAGTTATCTGCTACTTGGTAGCGATGTGGATGATTTTAAAAGAGTAATAGAAACTGTTATCGGTATGGACAGTTAGTCTGAGAAAGTTACGAATTTGTACAGTTTCTCCTTATGAAGATAATAATCTAAATTTTTATCAAATTTGAAATAACACATATCCTAATAAGGAACCGCCCAAAACTACAACAGCACTATTTAATTTTTTGTATCCAAAAGTTATTGCAATGCTCAAAACTGCAATTAAAATCGTTCGCCAATCAGTAATGGTTTCTTTACCCATTTCATAGCACACTGCTATGATTATGGCTACCGATGCTACATTCACGGCATCTAAAAAGGCAGATAACCCTTTAGAATTTCGTAGCTTTTTCATTAACGGATTAAGCAGTGCCACAAAAACAAATGATGGCAGGAAAATGGCAATAGTTGAGATAATGGCTCCTGAAAGCCCATTGATTTGAAAGCCAATAAACGTTACCGATGAAAAAACGGGACCAGGTGTGAACTGTCCTACCGCAATGGCATCCATTAGTTGCTGTCTTGTGAGCAGACCTGTTGCAACCAATTCTGTATCTAAAAAAGCAAACAGCACATATCCGCTCCCATAAAGTATGGAGCCAATTTTAAGAAATGTCCAAAACAGTTTAGCATTTGTCGCTGTCCAAAAAGTTGTCTGTGTAACCTGAAGAAAGGTAAACGGAACGATACTTTGCAAAGTATTATTTTGTCTGTTCTGAACCGTGTGCAATCCAAACGCTAACAGACCTGCACCAAACATTAAATAAATTTCATTAACTCCAAACACCGCCGCTAATAAAACAGTAATACCAATAAGACCTAAATTTATGGATTTGACAGATTGTTTTGCCAATGGATAAATTGCAGCCAGAATAATGGCTATTATAGCAGGTTTGATACCATAGATAAAAGGTTGTACTTCGGGTAGCTGTCTGTAAAGGCTATACAAATACGCTAAAATTCCTGTTATTAAAACGGCAGGCAGAATAAAGCATAAACCGGCTGTCAATAAGCCTTTCCAACCACCTTTATCATAGCCAATATGAATAGCCATTTCCGTGCTGTTAGGTCCCGGAATAAGGTTGGTAGCACCTAGTAAATCCAAAAAGTGCTGTTCACTCATCCATTTTCGTTTAACCACCACTTCATCCCGCATCATGGCAATATGTGCTGCTGGACCTCCAAACCCTATAATCCCCAACTTACCGAAAACTTTTGCGATTTCTTTTACGTTTACATTCTCTTGCATTTTAATTATCTTAATTCGACTTCATCTATTTGATTTAAAGTGTCCGGATTGAATACTTTCATTGTTATTTTTTTTCCCTCCACATAAAACAGGCAAAGTGCATTTTCCACGCTAAAGGACTGGGTATGCTTACTCCATGGCAATACTTCCTGACCATAATAAGGAGCTCCTGCTGCACCATTATTGATTTGATAGATTGGTCGCGATACATTAAGTTTTTGATGCGGATAATTCTCGGGGTAAATTGGCATATCAGCCGTCAGTTTTAACCAGTTATAGTTATGTTCATCGCCTGTAAGCATCCCCACCACTTTCTTACTTTGATTAATCAAAATATCTAAATATTCATCTCTGCGTTCTATAATTCCTTTATCAACGGGCTTTCCTCCAATGTAGGGTCTTTTTTCGTTGTTACCGCTGTACCACATCACATCTTTACTGTGTCCTCCATTAGGAAATGCAGGAGTATGTTGTGTAAGAAAAATATGGTCAATATTCTTGTCTCTTTCCAATTTTGAGATCGTTTCACGAAGCCATTGAAGTTGGTTATCCATTAAATACCCATGCAACCCTCCGCTGGAAGCCGTTTGATTAGCAATGGAAGGTGCATACCAGTAATTGCTATTAAGGACAATCATCGCCACGTTTCCGTAGGTATAATAAAACACATTTTCCTTGTAGGAAGGGAAGTCTATATTTTTAGGGTCAGGGTCATACTTGTTATCATCCTCGCTATCTGGACCATTTTCAGGATTTACAAATTCCTCTGCAAAAAGTGCTTCTGCTGATTGGGTCTCATAAGGAAAAGCATCAATAAATGCCTGTTGCTTGCCGTTTTCATCTTTAAAAATAAGACCTAATGCTTCATGATTACCCATACCTATATAAAAGGGCATGTAGTGCCAAAATGGTTCAATGGATTTTTTCCAGTTAGAATATTCCAGTCTCTGCTGTTCTTTACTGCTCAAATAGCCGTTAATCATATCACCGGTGAATTGCATAAAGCGCACGTCCTTCATGTGAGCAAGTGCAGCCATTTTTTTCATTATGTAGGCGTTGGCTCCAAGGATTTTCCGTTCACCTCCACCTGTAGCATGGCGGCTGTCGCTTGCATAACCAAATACGAACGCTTCTCTGCTGCCTTTAGATGGTGCAGTTTTAAGATGATACGATTGCGATTGTATCCCATATTTTACCTTATAGTTGTGCTTTGTATTTGGGGTAAGTCCTGCTATATTCCAGCGATGCAGCGTTGTTTCGTGCTCATCTTTATAAACTTTGCCATTGATTTCAATTTCGGCCTTTACGGGATGTGTGGTTTTGCACCAGATTACAGCAGAGTTATCAGTAAGCATATTTACAAAAGGTCCTTCATAAATTGCCGGTATGACTTCAAATGGTCCTTCACCTTTTAAAGCAATTATGCCATCAAACAAAAGCATACCTTGCTCATCAGCAATTCGGTAGCCAAGGTTCAGGTACCCATTTTTCTTCCAGTCTACAAAATCATACGGATACTTGAAATCCTCTTTTATATTGAGCTCTATTTTACCGTCTTCAATTTTGGCGGTTTTTCGATATACGGGAAGGGGATGCGGAACTTTTCCGTAAGGGATTAAGCCATAAGTTACCGTTCCTTTTAAAGTCCCAAAATCCATCTGAACTCCATTTTCAGTACCTTTCGGTTTACCAAGAAGTTGTTCGGTCGTTAGCGGATTTTTAAATTCTTCAGCAAAGTATTTTTCATCCTTATTTTCAAAATATAACCTTCCATTAGTATCATAGCCAAGGTTACTGTATACCGCAGGAATTTTAGGAAGTTGCGCCATTGCTGTTGTAGCAAACACTAACGCAATAGCAGAAAATAGTATCTTATTCATATAAATTGTCTAAAATGATATGTTATATTTAAGTGATTGAAATTGTCCTAGTTATTTAGGAGTATTTGTCAAACTATCTATCGACCAACGACCTCCACCTTTTATCAATAGAAAGATACTCCCCAAAAGCATCGCCCAGTCTGTACGACTTCCATGCATCATTTCCCAAAATCCTTTTTCTGCTAAAACTTCTGATTTGGTTGTTGCAATAGCAACGAACATAATAATGATAAGAGGAATGCTCGCCAATCTTGTCAGAAGTCCAATAAGAATTAAAAAACCACAAATAATTTCAAAGCTGCCAACGAAACTGCCCAAAAAATCAGGATTATGCAGACCTATTTTTGCAAAACGTCCTGCACCTAAGGTGTCTGCAAATAAAAACTTCTGTATTCCTTCCGAAAGAAATACGGCACCTACCATCAGTCGAATAAGTATGGTAGTTTTTGATTGGTCTGTCTTAGTTATTTTTTGAAACATAATGATTAAATAGTTTTATGAATTTTGGATTGAATGTTTTATATAGATGGGCTACCACCCCCGCAAAAAGCATACTTAAAATAGCTGGAACTAAAATGTCAGTTGGATAGTGTACGCCTAAATAAACCCTGCTCAAACTGACAAAAATTGCCCATGGGATAAGAATGATTGGGAGCCATTTTAGATTTTGTTTAGTTAATATGGTTAAATAAAATGCTAAGGCAAAGACATTGGCGGCATGAGAAGAAATAAAACCGAACTTGCCGCCTCGATAATTGTTTACTATATGCAGCTCTCCTTCCAATGCTGCATTATGACTTGGACGCAGCCTTTCAAATAGAGGTTTAAATATGCCGGAAGCCAGCTGATCACTCATTGTGATGAGCAAGGCGATTAGTAAGATCATCAGGATAGCATCCTTTTTATACTTCCAGACAAGCAAAATTATCAGTGCAAAATAAAAAGGAAGCCAAGTGTATTTGCCGCTGGCAAACCACATTACTTCGTCCAAAAATTCGTTGTGGCTTCCATTTAGCCATAATAGAATATTTGTATCTATCTGTTTGATATCTTCAAGCATTATTTTCTGATGGGTGATTGTCTTTCTACAGGAGTTTTTACAGTAAAAAAAGGTACTTTTTCCATTGCATGACAGCTAACGCAGCTATTGGTAAGCATTTGGAAGTTCTTATTAAAAACAACTGTATCTCTTTTTTTTAGAGCCTCATTCATTTGAGGGAGTGTAACGGTTAAAAAATGTTGTGCGGAAGCTGTCCGTTTTGGTCTTCTTTCCAATCCATTTTCTATCGCCTTTTGGATTTTTTCCAATTGATAATCAGCATACTCCCAGTTTTCGTCTTGTCCTGCCCAATATAATTCCTGATAACGATATCCGGTTTCAACCATTACCATGTCAAATCCACGAAATTGATTTTCTATCGTTTCAAGTTTCTCCTGCTCGTTTCCTTTTATCCACTGTCCTTCAACAGCTTCTTGTTTTTGATTACAAGCTGAAAAAAAAGAAAGTATAAATAAAAATGTCAAATATTTCATAACCTGTATTTTACGCCATACAAATTTCGTACAATACAAACTATCACATACGGTATATTTGAAAATAAAACGGTATGATTTAGGTATTCCGGAAGGTTTGTGGCGTAAGACCTGTGTACCGTTTGAAATATTTTACAAAATGGGAAGTGTCATTAAAATTTAAACTATAGGCAATTTCAGAAACACGACTTTCTGTATACATTAATTGCCTCTTTGCCTCACTGATGATATGTTCAGCAATTACCTCTGCAGCTGATTGGTCTAGTGTTTTACGACAAATAGCATTGAGATTTTGTGGTGTCGTATGGAGCTTTTCTGCATAGTGAGCAACATTGTTTCGAAGGTCGTTTGGTTGGTTGAGCAATTCCCTGAAAACTGTAATTACATCATCGGTTTTACTCGTTTTATTAGTCAAAGGTTTTGCTGAAATCAATATTTTAGCAAATAGTGCCTTCAATAATCCTTCGGTAACGGTAAAGTCTTTCTCTGTAGTGAGCAGTTGAAATATAGTATCTATACTTTCTGTTTCTTTCAGATAGATGCAACTTAATTCGCTGAGTTTGGATAAAAGACTTTTCAGCTCACTGTCCATCGATTGGTCGAGAAATCCCTTCTTTAAAAGCAGAACAAAGCCGTCAGGTGTATCTGTCATATCCCAATGATGTACCTGTTCTTTACGAACAAAAAATACGGTGGGTGGCTTAATTGAAAATGAAGTATGGTCGATGGTGTGGAAACCGCTTCCTTCTCTTAAATAAATAATTTCAAAATAGCTGTTGTGTTTGTGCGGTTCGGTCTTGCGAATTTCTTTCCGGAACGGTGCAGCTTTTAATAATGCTGCCGCTTCAATTTTGGTTTTTATGAAAATAGAATTTTTCAATTTGCTGGAACTTCAATATTGTCTTTATAAAATTAACTATAATACCTCTTTTTTAACCACAAACTTGCCCTAACCAAAAGTATCAGAACAGGAACCTCAACCAGTGGGCCGATAACGCCAACAAATGCCTGTGGCGAATGAATACCGAAAACCGCTATAGATACGGCGATTGCCAATTCAAAATTATTACCTGTAGCAGTAAAAGCGATTGATGCGTTCTTGTCGTAAGGAAGTTTCAACAATTTATTGATAAAGAAGCTCACGAAAAACATCAATACAAAATAGATAATTAAGGGTATGGCTACTTTTATCACATCCATTGGTAACTCTACTATTTTGTCGCCTTTCAAGCTAAACATCAATACGATAGTAAAGAGTAAAGCATACAAAGTAATAGGCGATATTTTGGGTATGAATGTTCTGTTATACCATTCAATTCCTTGGGTTTTGACTAAAAAATAACGACTTAAAAAACCTGTCAAAAACGGAATTCCTAAGTATATCAATACGCTTTCTGTTACGTCTTTCATAGATACACTTACGTTGAAATTGGCTAAACCTAATTTTGCTGGTAATACATTGATGAACAGCCAAACCAAAAAACTGTAACTCAATATCTGAAAGATACTATTTAAAGCAACCAACATAGCTGTATATTCTCTGTTGGCTTTTGCCAAATCACTCCATACAATAACCATGGCGATACACCTTGCTAAGCCTATCAGTATTAAGCCTGTCATATAATCGGGCTCGTTGCGTAAAAACAAAACAGCTAATCCGAACATTAATACTGTACCGATTACCCAATTCAACAATAAGGATATGCCGATTACTTTTTTATCCTTAAACGCGTTAGGTAGCAAGGAATAATCCACTTTTGCCAATGGTGGGTACATCATCAGTATTAATCCTATTGCTAAGGGAATATTGGTAGTACCTACTGACAAGCTGTTTGTAACATTGGAAATTGTGGGAAAGAAATAACCCAATCCTACACCTAATGCCATGGCAAGGAATATCCATAAGGTCAGGTAACGGTCAAGGAATTTTAGTTTTGGTTGCATAGGTTATCGGCTGATTTTTGAAAAGACATAAAACATTTCGCCTGCTATCTGTAAACTCCTTTCTGCATATACCATTAATTGCTCCGGTGTATTATCTGAAATTTTAGGGTCTTCAAAAGTGATGGGAATTCTTTTTTCTGCTCCTGCTATAAAAGGGCAACCACCGTCTGCCTGCGAACAGGTCATAATAGCTGCGAACGCTGAAACCGGATTAAAAGGGCTATCGTATTTTTTGGAAAAACCGATTATTGGTAAAGCATTTTCACTGTACTTTATAGCATATACAGGATTATGAGTGTCTGCAATTTTGAAGATATTAAAACCCTGATTAGTCAATGTTTCTGCCACTTTCGGAAATAGTGCTGTTTCTTCCGTTCCGCCGGAAAAGCAATGTACATTTGCAATATTGAAGTACGCACTGGCTACTTGTGCCCAAACCTGGGACAAATGGCTTCTGCGGGAATTATGGGTGCAAATGAAGTTGATATTTATTTCCCGCTTATGAGCTGTTTTTTGCTGTACAAAATCGATCAGTGGCTGTAATATAGTTTTACGTTCTTCGCTAATGTTTTGCTTTTGTACTTGTTCGATTGTTTTTGATAATACTGAATACATAATGGGGGATTTAATTTTTATGGAAACTACAGAACACGAAATTCTGATCGGTATCAAATGGTGTCGTATGATTAACGGTTATACAATTGATTTTCTCAAAGGAGTTTTCAAATAATTTCGACAAGCTACTATCCGAATATTGCTTGATATCTATGCCACTACATTTTGTGGGACCTTGTTCAGAAAAGGTTCCCATTACTAAAATGCCATCCGGGGCAATTGCTTTGGTCGTAGTCTGTATATAATTTTCTATTTCGTGGTTCTCCGTCAGGAAATGAAACGCTGCCCTGTCGTGCCAAAAGTCGTATTGTTGAGTGGGTACAAAATCTGAAATATCTGAAATAATCCAGTGTACCTTGTTGGCTTTACTGCCTAATCTTTCCTTTGCCCGTTGGATAGCGGCATTGGAAATATCCAATACGGTAATATCGACATAACCTAAATCAAGTAGGTAGGCAACCAAAAAGCTGTCTCCTCCGCCAATATCAATAATTTTTGCACTCTTCGGTAAGTTGAATTGATGAACAAAATTTAATGAAGTTTCTGGATTAGGCTGATACCAACTCACTGTTTCTAAAGATTTGCTCTCGTAAATATTTTCCCAATGGGATTTTCGATTGAAATGTTCCATATTTATTTTGGGATTAACAACATCCGCCACCTGGTGTGCAAGTATTGGTTTGATTTACGTTCAATTCTATTAAATTTTTCTTTTGCTTTTCTGATGGAATACCGCAAGCATCTTCTGCCAAACAAGCTGTAGTTTTGTTTTTCAGCACAAATGTTTTTCCGATGAACTCTAAATCATATTTTCCAATGGTATTGCTTTGGTATTCCACTTCAATTTCGGCATCTTCCATACCTAACTTTTCTTCCGAAAGCTTAATGATGTTTAAAAGTTTGGTGGGTTTTAAGCGATGTTCAAAATCGTTAGCATCCCATAATTGAAAATTGATAACTTTTTCGGTGCGAACTACGCCACCGCAGTCAATAAAATTTTTAGTTATTTGCCCCACTTCGGTTACATGAAAATGTTCGGGTACAAAAGTTCCGTTTTCTAATTGGAATTCAACATTATCCAATGTCGGAAGGATTTCTTTGATCTCTGATAGTTTCATATTGTTGAAATTATAGTTAATTATATATTGCAATGTAGCGATAAATAAAGGCTTTAAAAAAATGCCTTAACAGCATTTTTCTATAGTTATATCATCTACAAAGAAAGTATTGAGTTCCTTTTTAACTTGTTGCCAAACTATCTCATTAATACAATAGCAAACACTTGTTCCCTCAATATTACCTTTAATGATGCCAATGTTCTTTAATTCTTTCAAATGCTGTGAAATGGTGGCCTGTGCCAATCCCAATTCTTCAACCAAATCATTACAGATACAGGCATTCTGCTTGATGATATATTGTAAAATGGCAATTCTTGCAGGATGCGCCAGTGCTTTCAAAGTAATAGCTAAATGATTTTGCTCTTCTGTAAATATTTCAGTCTTCGTGACACCCATTTGTTTTTTTATTTATATCGCAATATTACGATAATATATCAAAAACTGCAATAGCTTTATAAAAAATATTGTTGAAATGCATTGATAAGACAAGAAGGTCTCTCTGTAGAGATAGTTTGGTAACTCGTCTTATTGAAAAATAGGGTTACATTATTTCTTTAAATTTGATAATAAACCTTAATTATCTTATCATTTTCTATTACAAATTGGATCTGTTCATATTTTTGAAATGGTCGATCTTCTGAGTTTGATGATTTGGGGAAATACTTAACACCAATAGTTACATTTGGTAAGTTGAAATTCCAAGATGATCGAATTTTAAAATCCTTGCCACACAATTGTTGTTCGGATGATTTCAAATATTCTCTGAATTTCGAAAGACCTTCGGTTTCAAATATAGTTTTCCAGTTTTTGCGTTCTTCAAAAGTGATATTCTCGTCAAGATTTTTCAGGATACTACTTTCGTCGGAACTGTTGCAAGCCTTTATAAAATCCCTGATGATTTTTCGCGGTATCTTTTGAATTTCTCTGATTTTTTTCTTTTCATTTTCAAGGTAAAAAGCAAAATCATTATCTACCAACTTACGCATCTTATCGCATCCAAAATGAAATGCCTCTATCTTAGATTTATAAAGTCGATCTTTGAAAAAATCAGTATCATCATTCACATTATTTTTAAACTCATTCAGTAATAGGAAGCCTTTTTCATTCGTTGCTTCATTAATACCATCTATAATGTTTACTTGATAAAACTGTTCTTTGTCTCCAAATAAAACTTTTACCTTGGGGTTAAAATTCGGAGTTTTCTGAACCGATTTTTTTATCAGATATTTTGTCTCATCTAAAGGATTTTCAATTCTTCTTCCCCAGCCATCAGTAGATAGTTCAGATTGATATCTTGAAATTTGTAACCTTATTTCCTTCCTGCCTTTCTCAAGGTCAGTGGTAAATTCATACTCTGGAAAACTGTTTAATATTAAAGTATCCAACTCCCATTCCTCATAATCACTTGTAGTTTTTATTTGAAAACCTTCTTCAAATTCCAAGACATAAACAGGAAATCTAAAATTATTCTCGATAATTTTTTGTTGTATTAAATCAATATCTGTTTTTCGATTGACTATTATGCTGATTTCGGTTTCTATCATTGATATATTGGTATTATTTAGGAGTTCCAAATTTAATCAATTTAGACTGCTCTCCAGATATAACCTGCGGCGTTCTTTTGCTTCTCCTATGTTTGTATAATATAATCTAAGTGAAGAAGGGCGAGAGCAGATTTTGCTTTAAATAGCCTTATGGTATATTCAAGAAAAGAGACTGCCTCCTCTTCTTTAACCTTTTAGAATCTGAACAGAATGTAAGGAACTCAATCATAATTATGGGTTGCGTAGCCAGTATATCTAGTCAGGAGAAAAGATGAAAAAAAGGTTATCACTTACCTAAACCAGATAAGATGAAGGTATTATTAAAGCAGACAGTAGGAATTGATGTTGCTCAAAAAGAATTAGTTGTATCGCTTGGTCGAATGGATGAGCAGATCAGCATAGAAGTTTATGCCTACAAAGTATTTCCCAATACTAAAAAAGGTTTTTTAAGCCTTGTATCATGGGTAAATAAGCAGACGTCAACTGCGACAGAAGTGCGGTACATAATGGAAGCAACTGGAGTTTATCATGAATCCTTAGCCTATTATCTATGCAGTACTCAAAAACAAATTAGTATCGTTTTACCTAACAAGATCAGTAATTATGCGAGAACACTTGACATAAAGACTATTACTGACAAGAGCGCTTCACAAGCCATTGCGAGATTTGGATTGGAAAGGCAGTTGGAAATATGGCAGCCTCCTTCAAAAATATTCAATGATTTAAGACAGCTTTGCCGAGAACGTGAGCAGCTAGTGCAGGAACGCACAATGTTGAAGAATCAACTTCATGCAGAACGTACTTCTGCAACAACAAGTGAAAAATCAGTAAAACGAACTAATAAAAGAATAGCTTTGATTAATGCACAGGAAAAGGAGATACAGAAGGAAATTACTAAGCTTATCAATGGAGATAGAGTTTTAGTAGAAAAGATGAAGATAATATCTTCTATACCGGGAATTGGAAATCTAACGGCTGTAACCATTATCGCGGAAACCAATGGATTTGAGTTAATAACGAATAAAAAACAACTGGTCAGTTATGCCGGATTAGATGTAAAAGAAAAGACATCTGGAACCTCAGTGAAATCCAAACCAAGAATATCCAAGCGGGGCAATCGGAATTTAAGGAAGGTAATGCACTTTCCTGCATTGGCTGCAATAAGAACTGATGAAAGGTTCAGATATATTTTCTTAAGATTAGTTTCAAGGCATGGTATTAAAATGAAGGCTATTGTTGCCATCCAAAGAAAATTACTGGAATTGACTTTTATCTTATGGAAGAATAATTCTTATTATAATCCAGGACACGAATATCAAATTATTCCGTTCCAGGAAGCAGCGGTATAAAAAAAGGGAAACTATAAGTCATTTCCCTTTGTAATCAATTTAAGAGGTTTAGTTTCTGGCTATGCCCTCTAACTCTTTATTTCTATTATTTAATTGATAGTAATTCTTTTTAAAGCATAAAAAAACCGTTTAAATTGCCATAAAAAATGCCTGTTTTGGTACTCAACAGCATTTTTTATTTTCTTGAATTGGCGGGCACTTTACACAACCGAAACTACAATAGACACAACAGTCACCTTCCAGAGGTTTTAACATTGTTTTGCACTTTTCGCATTCGTAAAAATATTGACAAGCATTTGTTGGCATTGTCTCCTCTTTTTTGTGACCACAGTTTGGACAAGTTATTATTGATTGTAACTTTATTTCCATTATGATATAGTTTTACTTTTTAGTGATTTATAGCCTGTCGAATTGATAGCTTTTTCGATTTCTTCTATACTTGTTTGTTTGATGTCAAACCTTACAATAGCGTTTCCTTTCTCATAAGAAACTACAACTTCGACAATTCCTTTTAGTTTGCTAATCTCTGTTTTAACGTGATGTTCGCAGCCTGAACAAGTCATTCCTTTAATTGTAAACTCAACTTTCTGAATTTTGGAAGTTTGGGTAATAATTGCTTTACTTTCAGTCTTTGGAAAAAAGATGTGTGCATAAATTGGAAATGATAAAAGTAAAACCGCCATGACGGTAATAATTCCTAAAAATGATTATGTCTGCATAAAATTTGGTTTTTCAGTTATTTCACAATTACAGTCAATTCTCTTTTGTGGTTTCAACTTTTGATACCATGCAAAACCAAGCACTAAAATTGTTAAACCGATAAAATATGGCCGGAAAGGTTCGAGCCAGGAAAAAGCTGAAGCAAGTCCGCTTGTTCCTGCGATGATAGCCAAAACGGGTGTAATGCAGCACAATGAAGCTGCAATTGCTGTCAAAAGTCCGGTCCCGATTAGTTTCTTATCCGTTTTCATATTGCTTCTACAATTTTGTTATCGTCGAGTATTTTAAAAAATGGGTTCAGCATATTTTCATACTCTTTTGTCAATGAGTAAAAAATGGTTTGTGCCTCTCTTTCGGTTACAATGAGCTTTCGGTCTTTAAGTTTTCGCAAGTGCTGGGAAACTGCTGAAATTGTCATACCAAGAATATCACTTAAATCACAAACACAAAGTCGTTTTTCTTCATAAAGTAGAAACAAAATTCTCAGCCTTACATTATTCCCTGCCAATTCAAGTCCATTCGATAAATAGTCAAAGGAGTCATGGAGTTCTGAAACTCGATTTTTACAGCGATTGATTTGTTTAATGTCAGCCTGTTGTCTTATACACGAAATATTATCCATAGTGCAAATATAGCTAACTTTATTATTTAAGCAAATTCTAAAATACAAATTAAAATATTTTTTTATAATTTTTTGGATTGTAACACAGAATCTTTTCTTTGGTCGCCAATGTGGCAAGAAAAGAAGTTCCTTAAAACAACGAAAGGGATAATGAATATCCCTCAAATAATGTCGCAACCTGTTTGGTAAAATGTGCCGGAATGGATGGTGGGTAGGTATCCCATTTTACCAAGAGGTTGCACCGATTTATGCAAAAAGACTGTCCCGACCATCGGGAGGGACAGTCTTTTTGCCGCCCGACTTTTCGGGTCAGACGGTGTTTTAATTTTTCGGCTTATTTAACTGTTCTTTCAAAGCTATTAATTTCTCGTGCATATCTGCCCAATATACATGCCTTTCCTTGTCGCTTTCCACTGGTGGGTTATGCTGATATTCTTTATACCACCCAGTTTGCCGAATAGCTTTTTCAAGGTCGGTAACTTCAATCCAATTCCCGTTTTTAACTCTGATTTTCATTGCTCTTGGTTTTGGAGGCTGTTAAATTGATTTTCGATTTTACGTTCTAACAGGGTGTCGAGTATTTCCCACTCGCTGTCATACTCCTTGCCCTCAAAATGGTAGGTGTCCTTTTCCTCGTCTAATTCGTAGCGGTCAAAGTCCTGGCTATCTAAGCAGGTTTCTGTTAATGTGCCGTTTTCAAATGTCACCTTACCATACACTAAGCAGCCCAATTCCTCGTACTCGTGTGTAAAGTTCACTTTGAAATGTTCGGCTATCTGCTTAACGCCTTCCGTATTTGGCGACCATTTTGTTTCATACTGGAATACGCCCGCACTTTCATTGTCCTGACTGATATTATAGAAATAATCCCCGTGCGTGTCCTGTACGAAATGGGGTAAATGCCCGCAGTTGTCTTTCTGTTCCTGTTCAGCCATTGATTTGAATAGCTGTGTTATCTGTTCTAATGCTTCGGCTGTTCCCTCAAAAACAACCCAGTTGTTGCACCAATTAGCCATAATTATTTATCGTTTAAGGTTATCTGTAAAAATTTGTCTCTCCCGAAAAGCAGGTGTATTGCCTGTTTTAGTTGTGGGTCGCACTGCATATCGTCTGTGTATTCAATCAGGCTGTGAATGGCAAAAATTGAATGGTGTCCGTCAAAAAAATGGTCTGTAAACCAGTGCGGGCGTTTCCACAGCGGTTCATTTTTGTCTATCCCTTTTTGTGCATTCTGCACAAGCCTGTACCAAAATTCAGCCGTGAAAAATCCGTTTTGATACCAACCCTCACGGAATGTGGTTTCATTTTGCAGGAAGTAGTCGCATTGCGTTTTTATAGCATTTTGCAGGTTCTCCAGTTCTTCGGGAAACAGTTTACATAACAAGCCTGCTTTATCGAGGTTATCCATTTTATTTAATGCTTTCATATCTTTTGTTTTTAGTAGGCGACCACCTTTGCAGGCAGTCGCCTTTGATGATTAATTGAAGTTGAAAATCTCTGCTCCTGAATAGGCAAAGTCGGTACACAGTTCAAAGGCTTTTTGGGTCTTTAGCTGTGCTGTACCGCCCATTACAATAGATTGTAGTTTGGCTTCGCCATCCCTGTAATTGCGTACATTCTGAAAGTAGCCTGTAACCGCATTGTAAGCCCCGAATAATGTGCCTTTGGTAGTCGCCATTTGTTGGGTGTCGCTTATCATAGCGTATTCAAAGGCATCATCTACGGTGTTTTTGAACACAGTAGAAACTTCATCCTCCGCACCTTTTTTAAGAAGGTTAAGCGTTTCTTTGTTCGGGCAAAGTGCCAACTGGATTAGCTTTCTTACTTCTCGGTCTGTTACCCTTACTTTAGCCCAGTCGTTAAAAATGCTCTCTAACTGTGTGCTTAGGGTGTTGGCAAGCCCCATAACCTTGTGAGCGTTTTCAAGGCGTTGTTTTGCTCCTGACGTATGTTTGATACGCACTACGTTGGTCATACTCCGCAATGAAGCGTTAAGGGTGTTTTGGCATACGATACGGATAGGGGTAAACGCTGCGGTAATACTCCCGCTACCGTCGTGGCTTGTGGTTAAGAAGATGTACTTTTCTGTTACGTCGTCGCCGTTACCTACACGGATATAGTCGGGCAGCTTGGCAGTGATAAAAATGCGCTCCCCGTTGCCCAATGCTCCTGCGGTTTCGTACAATATACCATCGCCCCCGCCTACAATAGCATCAAAGAAATTGAACGCCTCACGGTTCTGTACGATATGGTAGTCTTTGCCTACTACGCCCAACGGTGTATTGGTATCGGTGCGGAGTGTGGCGAAACTGTTAGGTACTAAGATGTCATTGGCTTCAATCAGTTCTCCGCTGTCGCCTATACCCATTGTTCTGCCCTGTGTAAACAATGGGGATTTGATAACCTCGTAGTCTAAACCTGCGTGTACTATTGCTTCCTCGCTTGTTGGGTACTGCTCCACGATTTGCCCCAAACCGTGCCACGCTTTTTGTTGAACGCTGAAAAATGAATGACGTCCTGTTTGCTCGTTGAAATTGATATTATGTGCCATGATAAAATGATTTTAAATGTTTGAAATATTCGTTGCTAAAATGGGAGGTCGTCCTCTGACTTGTTGTTGCTTGTTCCTGTGGTAGTTTGTGCGGTTTCTGATTTCTTGCCCCCTCCGTGCAGTTTGATGTTTGAGGTATGGAAATTTAATCCTGCGTGTGCTTCTCCGTCATTACCTGTCCACGCCCTTGCACTTACCCTGCCAGTCAGCTCTACCAATGTGCCTTTAGTGAGTATCTTCGCTACATTTGGGCTTATCCAGTATGAGCAATCGAAATAGGTAGTTTGCTCTATGCGTTCGCCCTGTTTGTTACGGTAGCTGTCGTTGGTTGCTATCGAAAAGTTTACTACTTGTTTTTCTTGTGACGTTGTGCGTACTTCCGCATCCCTTGTCAATCGTCCAATGATGTTCATATCGTTCCTGTATTAAAAGTTTTACATTTTGTTACGTTCGCTTTTCTATTTTCTTACTTGCTTTTGTTGTAGCTCGCCTCGCTTCGCATAATTTTTTCCAAAAGAAAAACCGGAAAAAAGAAAGCAGGCTATTAAGGCGGTCAAATTGAAAAGCCAAAAGGAAACGGAATAATTGGAGGGCACCTTCAGGGAGGAAACCGCTTATGCCGTAGTCTTTTGGCTGGATATGAGCGAGGGGTGACCGCCGTACATTGGCTGCCTTTTTACCGGTTGATTGTGGAAATATTCTATTCTAATTTTTATTGCATAATGCTAGGCTGTAGAAGCCTAAAAGAGAAGTTTGAAAAATGGAAGTGATTAGAAAATAGATCGGAGGTACATTTTCAAATTTCTGTTTCATAAATAGCCAAAAGCTCTTTTACAACGCCAGAAAAAGTGCATGGTGTGTAAATGTGCTTTGGTTATA
This sequence comes from Sphingobacterium sp. 1.A.4, assembly GCF_002734245.1. Taxonomy (NCBI): domain Bacteria; kingdom Pseudomonadati; phylum Bacteroidota; class Sphingobacteriia; order Sphingobacteriales; family Sphingobacteriaceae; genus Sphingobacterium; species Sphingobacterium sp. 1.A.4. The sequence continues at coordinate 5,634 of NZ_PEAZ01000012.1, read as the reverse complement.
AAAAATATAGTTGTAAAAAAAGGCAGGAACTCTAAATCCTGCTTAGTAAATCTTTCTGAAGTATATCGGTTAAAGAACCGATAAGAAAGGGTTTTGAAGAAAATATTGAATTGGGTACCGGGAAGTGTTTTCTTCAATATTCTTTATCTAAAAGTCCAATCAAAGCTCTTTTATGCGCCTTGGATTTGCAGTAAAAAAAAACAAATGTGCTTTGAGGATAAAAAATAAGGGCATAAAAAAAGCAGGAATGGTAAATCCTGCTTAATTCATCTCTCTAATATTCTAACTTCCATCAACTCCATCCATTAATTTCCTAATATCTTCATAGCGATAATACATTAATCCACCTATTTTAGTATAGGGCAATGTTTCATTTAATCGAAGGTTTTGAAGTGTACCTGCCGAAATCCCCAGTAATTTACGCACCTCATAGCTTTTCAACCATTCCTTTGGTTCTTGTCCTGGTTTTCTAGGGTGCGGCGTACTTCTTCTAATTTCTTGCAAAAGTTCTTTTTTAAAGTTCTCCAAATCTTCCCGTGTAATAAGCTCAACTTTCATGTGTTCTCTTTTTTTTATTAAAATCCAGTTCTATCACGAAGGCAAAAGACAAGCACTTAATACTAAATCATGCCATAATGAATCCAAATGAACAAAACTTTTAAACTGAACATCATAATATGGCACCTATTGGTAGCCTTTGGCTCTAAAAGGCAGCTTAACATCTGCAAATCAATTTTTAGCAACCATCCTTTTCCGTAAATTTTGCATATCCTCGCTAAGTTTATGTTCCACTACCTTTGCATAAATCTGAGTGGTACGAATAGAAGTATGTCCGAGCATTTTGCTTACTGATTCTATCGGTACACCATTACTCAAAGTCACAGTTGTAGCAAAAGTATGTCTTGCAAGGTGAAAGGTAAAATTTTTATCTATCCCACAGATTTCAGCAATCTCCTTTAAGTAGCCATTCATTCGTTGATTAGAAATAACTGGGAAAAGGGTACCTTTTCCAACCGCTACAGGATGGTCATTATATTTCTTAATCAAGTTTACTGCCTCTGGCAAAAGAGGAATCCTAACTATTATATTCGTTTTTTGTCGATTAGTTTTAACCCAATCTCTACTATCTATCCCTTTAATTATGTTCTCTTTGGTTAGATTGAATATATCTATATAAGCGAGCCCTGTATAACAACTAAACAGGAACATATCAAGTACAGCTTGTAATCGTTCGATTTTAAACTTTTTTTCACTCAATACCTTTAATTCCTCTTTAGTGAGGTGACCTCGTTCTACTTTGTCGAAATGGAGCTTATACTTGGAGAATGGATCCTTAACTAACCAATCCATCATAACAGCCATATTTACCATTTTCCGTAAACGTTCCATATGTTTCATCACCCCATTGTTATTAAGGGATTTGTGATGATCGGTCGACTCATAATTAATGAGGAAATTTTCGAAATCGAGAATGAACTTATAATTGAGTTCTTCCAGCATTATATCGTTTTTACGATATTGATGCTTAATAAACTTTTTGAGATAATTTTCGGTAGTATAATAATTCTTCATGGTACCCGGTGCAAGTTTTGTAGCAGCAACTTGCCTATGATATTCAACAATCTTTAATAAAGTCATCGTTTCTTCTATACCTTCACCAAGGTACTTGGCTTTAACGGCATCCACGGAAACTGATTTATTCTGCTGTATCAATTCTTGGTACCCATCAAAAATCAACGAGCGCACTTGTTCCATGTGGCTGTTCAATTTTATGATTTCTTCTCGCTTTCCCTTTGCTCTTCCTTTAGCTTCATCCCAATTGTTTGGATCAATTTTACTTTTTAAGGAAATTTCTGCTCTACGACCATTTACTGTAATTCTAGCATAAACAACAGCCATCTCTTCTTTCTTGTTCTTGGGTAACCGCAACACGAATTGAATCCCAAAGGTGTTTTTACTTTTCATATCCATTTATTTTATGTACAACTCATACACTTTGGAGCAATTCTCACATTCCGATCGATAGAAGGAATGAAGTGAAGAAGTCAAACAATTATAAATAGCATCAAAATAAATGTGTTAAATAAATGATTTACAGTTATTTATAAGCTATTAGGTGAGTAAATTTAAAACTTAAAATGACTCACCGTTTAACTCACATTTACCTTGATAATCTTTGGGGTTTCTTGATATGATATAAAAGAAAAAACCCTCAAATTCATAGAATTTGAGGGTTTTTGACCTTACTTAGTGTAAGTGTGGTCGGGGTGGCAGTTCTTGAACCTTTGGTTTTCACATTTAGTGAAATTAATGAAAAATCGCCTTTAATTGCTTTAATAGGATATTTATTTAAAATCTAACAAAAAGCAACTTAACCTGAATCTCACAAAAACTGCTACCTAAATTGCTACCTATTTTGTATGTTTGTCTTAGACTTTTGAAATACGTATTATGGCAAAGAAAAAAATCACTACCGGAACGGTACGTTTCAACCTGCGTACTGACAAAACCAAAAAGGTCGGCAAAGCCCCTATTGAATTAATCTATTCCTTACATGGTCAACGGAAGTATGTTAATGCAGGGATTGATGTCTATCCATTTTTATGGGATAGCGAAGCAGAATCTGCATATTACATGAGCAAGTCAGACGCGAAAAGAGCGTATCCCCTCTATAATTACAATTTGTTCCCATCTATGGCCGAGGTAGCCGAATTGAACGACACGATAAGTGGTTTACTTCAAGAGGTAAAAAAGGTTGAAGACGTGTTAGAAGCAAAGGGAGTAAAATACACATCTCATGAGGTTGTCAACGAGTTGAAAAACCGAAAAGAAAGAAACAAGCCAACAAGAAAAGAGGATTCCAAGAACTACTTGATTGACTTTATAGACCAATACGTCCATAATGTAAAAGCAAGCCGTAACCCCGGCACCATTAAAGTATATATCACAACACGTAATCATATAGCCGATTACGAAAAACTAAAACGCACACGAATAACGTTAACAGATGCAGGCTATGGCTTTCTACAAGCGTTCTACAGTTACCTTATCGACGTTAAACAGCAAATAAACGTGACCGCAGCAAAGCAAATTACTACCGTAAAAACGTTTCTATCATTTGCTCGCAAATACGGCTATAAAACAAATGACACTTACCATGACTACACCATTAAAAGGGAAACATTGGAAGTCATTGCATTGACTAATGATGAGTTTGAAACCCTTTACCATCTTGACTTATCAGGAGATGATAAAGTAACCATCGAAACCGAGCCAAAACCGAGATTTATATCTTATAAGGCATTAGCCAAAGTAAGAGACGTATTCTGTTTTTCATGTGTTACTGGACTGCGGTATTCAGACCTTTCGCAATTACGGAAAGAACACATAAAAAAGGATGCTATAAGCCTTACCGTCACGAAGACCAAAGAACCGATAGAAGTTCCCCTGACCCCGTACGCAATGGAGATTTTGAGCCGTTACCCTCACCAGATCAAGAGCCTCCCGGTCATAAGCAGTCAAAAATTTAACGAGTACCTAAAAGCCCTGTGCAAGTACGCAGGAATAAGCGAACAGATTGAAATTGTCCGCTATAAGGGCGCAAAACGAGAGGCTGTCATCTATCCTAAGTATGAATTAATATCAGCCCATACAGGCCGTAAGACATTTGCTACATTATCATTGGAAAAGGGCATGAATGCAGAAGAAGTAATGGCTATAACAGGACACAGGAGCTACGCCAGTTTTAAGCGATATGTAAAAATCACGCAGGAACGTAGGAAAAAGGTAATGCTGGATGCGTGGGGAGATTTAAACAAAGCACAATAAAAAAGACATGTATAACACGGAATATCTTAGAAAAACATACAAAATATATGAATATTATTACGGCAATGAATACCCTGAAGTTTATTTAAAACTTTGGGATATTCTCTGCAAAGACAATACAAACCATATAGATCACAACTTATTCTTTAATCTGTTTAACAGACACTTAAAAGAACTAATAGATTTTTCAGACGAAGTCTTTGGGATGACTTGGCGAGAAGGAATGTTTCATAAGAAAGAAACATTCGATGCATTTAAGAAGGAATTAATTGAAGATCAAATCAGAGAATTGGAATATCTTGACAATGATCGTGTTGATGAATTTTTATTTAATAGTATTCTCGGCAGAGAAACCACAGACTATGAACAGCTTCTCCGTGACGTTCAAAACTACCGCTTTAATATAGGGATTAAATATTATTTTAAAGAATATAGCGACATGATAGCAAGTGCGACAAATCTTAAGGTTTTAAACGAATTCGAAAGACAGACAAATGAAAAAGAGCCCACTTGGATTTTTGACAAGAATATATCAAAATTAGCACAGACTCGTGAACATGTAGATGAAATAGACAGATATTTCGAAAGATTAAGCAAACAAATTATTGTAAAAAAGCATGAGCTGTCTAATATCCGCCGCAAAAAAGCAGAAACTTCTATAGATCCCGTTACATTTGAAGATCTATTTGAACCTGAATACAAACCACATATCAGTAAATTCATAGAGATACTACGTGAAGTCACCCCCGAGTTGATAAATACAAATGATGGCTGGATCGGACACAAAAATGCTGCGAGAATATATTTTGATAATTTAAAAAAATGTGGTGTCATAAAACCTACTAGTATTGAAAAGGCTGCTCATTCGGCGTTAGGGTCGAAATTCGCAGGCTTAGGTAATTCATTCATGAGAAAACCCGGAAAACCAACAAAGGCCGAGGCCTTATACCCAGATATGAAAGAACGCATAGAAATAGTAAAGAATACTATAAGAAAACCCGTAGTGCATTATAAAAAAGGTTACTCATAATACGAGAATTTCGTATATTGTATTGACTACCAATCTAATACATTATGAATAACCTAGATGCAATTTACGATTTTATTTTAAAGGAATTAAGAAAATTAACCATCAAAGAAAATTTTTATTTCAAACCAATTAAACCAAAATTATCTGATTTAGAACTCATTGCAATAAATATTTCTGCGGAATATTTATCGATAGATTCAGAATATCAGTTGTTTAGATACCTCTCTAATTCAAAACTAAAGGGAATGATTGAGAGAAGTGTGTTTAATCGCAGAAAAAGAAAGCTTTTCTTACACTTGGAAAATATTAGAAAACTTATGGTTGCTAAATTTAATGAGATGGAAACCACTTTTATTGTAGATTCGATGCCTTTAGAAATCTGCAAAAACGCAAGAGCGAACCGCTCTAAAATTTGTAAGGAAAATGAATTTTCGTTTCCCAGCAAAGGTTATTGCGCTTCTCAATCGAGTTATTATCATGGTTACAAATTACATGCAGTTTGTTCTGTTTCCGGAGTTTTCCAAAGTTTTGATATTTCTACAGCAAGCATTCATGATATTCATTTTTTGCAAGATATCAAGCATCAAATGAACAATTGTACGTTGATTGGAGACAGGGGTTATTTATCCACCCAAGTGCAAACAGATTTTTTCAATTATGCGAATATAAAGCTGGATACACCCATGAGAAACAACCAAAAAAATTATCAAAAACAAAAATATATTTTCAGAAAATCCAGAAAAAGAATTGAGACTTTATTCTCTCAACTTTGCGAC